>CANBSW010000036.1 GCA_947372235.1 Chitinophagaceae bacterium
GATATCAATGAATTCAACAGTTTTGCATATGTACAACAACAGGCAACAACCCGAAGATGGCTAATCGATGCCGGTATCCGTTTTGATTACCTGCATTTCAATTATTTCGATAAACTGTCTGCTACTCAACAGGCTTCTCAAAGCAAATCAATTATCAGCCCGAAAATAAATATTCAATACACAGTAAATCGTGATCTACAATTGTATGTGAAAGCCGGCAAAGGTTTTCATTCAAATGATACACGTGTGGTTGTGGCTAACCAGGGAAAAGATATTTTACCTGCGGCTTATGGAGGAGATATTGGATTGATCGTAAAACCCAGTTCCAGATTGTTATTGAATATAGCAGGCTGGTATCTATACCTTGATCAGGAGTTTGTGTATGTTGGCGATGATGGAAATATTGAACCCAGCGGCAAAAGCCGTCGCGAAGGAATTGATGTGATTGCACGTTACCAATTAACCAATCATCTGTTTGTCAATATGAATCTGAATTTTACAAAGCCCAGATCCATTGATGCACCTAAAGAACAAAATTATATTCCTCTCGCCCCAACAGCCAGCAGCACGGGTGGCATTTTTTACAAAGTGAAATATGGCTTTAATGGAAGTCTTACTTATCGTTACATCAAAAACCGTCCGGCCAACGAAGACAACTCAATTGTTGCCAAAGGATATTTTGTAGCAGATGCATCTATCAATTATACACAACGAAAATATGAAATGGGATTAGCGGTAGAGAATATCTTTAACACCAAATGGAACGAAGCCCAGTTCGCAACAGAATCAAGGTTGCTAAATGAACCTGCTCCCGTTACTGAATTAAACTTCACCCCAGGCACACCATTTTTTGCGAGGATTAAATTCGCAGTATTCTTTTAAATTGTTGTACCAAATCTTAACGTATTGCAATTGATAAACCTATTATTAATATTAGAGAGCTCAGAATTTAGTTATACAAAACCGTGCCTCTGTGCCTTTGTGCGCAAATTATTTTCTCACAAAGGCACGCCGCGCTCGCCAGAGCTTAGCGGGCGAGGAGGCAAAATTTATTTTTCTATTCTTCCAATATTGATAGTTACACAACAAGTGAAATCTTAACCGGGTACTTTATGCAAACAAAATCAAACAGATTCAGCATATTTTCAGGATGTATATTATTGGGATTATTGATCTCACAAAATGCATCTGCGCATGTGGTTGTACAGGAACTGGATAATATCAGTAAAACAGATGCTGCCATTATTTATCTGATTGTTGGATTTAAACATATTTTGCCATTAGGGTTTGATCATATTTTATTTGTATTAAGTCTGTTCCTGTTAAGCCCAAAACTAAAACCGATCATTTTACAATCCACTGCATTTACAGTAGCGCATTCGGTTACACTGATCCTTGCATCTTATAATATTATCAGCCCCCCATCAAGAATTATTGAACCGTTAATAGCTTTATCAATTCTATATGTAGCCGTTGAAAATATCCTTTCCCCCAAATTAAAACCTTCCAGAATTGGCATCGTGTTTTTATTCGGATTGGTGCATGGCTTGGGCTTTGCAGGTGCTTTATCAGAAATGGGATTACCAAAGAATGCATATCTAACCTCGCTTATCACTTTCAATATAGGTGTTGAATTAGGGCAGGTAACCATTATTTTAGCCGCTTATTTTTTACTCGCTAAATGGTTTTCAGATAAGCCTTATTACCGTTCGAAAATAGTAATTCCTATCTCCATCCTTATCGCCCTCACCGCCGCTTTCTGGACGGTACAGAGAATCTTTTTTGTATAGCGGTCGGGGCGCTTAAAACCGACCTGAACGCTTTTGAAAAACCGTGCCTCCGTGTCTTTGTGAGAAAATTTATTCGCACAAAGACACGGAGGCACGGTTAAAAGAATCGTTGATAAAACTGCGCCCTTGCGTGCAATATATTCTCGCAAAGGCGCAATAAAAATTGCTTATAACAAGGCCTTCAAATCCTTTTGTTTGGCAGGAGACAAATCATAGAAATTCTTATTCGCCGCTTTAAAAAACTCACCCGAATTGTAATTCTTCCCCAGTTCCTTCATCATCTTTCCCATCCAATACAATTCCAAAGCTTCCAGTGGTTTTCCCGATACATTTGCTTTATACACTTCCATTGCTTTCGGGTCATTACCAGCTTTGTGCAATGTCCATGCAAGCCATGCATAGGTTTGTGGAGTTGCACGGTTACTGATTTCTTTTTCTGCAATAGCCAATGCTTTCTGTGGAGATTGTAGTATGCTGGTAAATAATTCAATCAAATATTTGTTGTACATCCCACCATAAACAGAATCAGATGCTTTATTCACAAAATCATTCGCATATTGTTTTTGCAACATACTATCCCCTTTTTGTTCTGCCACCCATTCAAAATTGAAAAGAGCATCCGGTAAATGATTTTTTGAAGCGATAAAACGAAAGATCTTTTCTGCCTGAGCAGGATCATTGTCTTTCATCAAAGCGATCCGTCCAAGTCCTTGAAGACTGTGGTAATCCGCAGCATTTTGTTTCAGATTGGCAACAAAGAGATCATTGGCTTTTTTAAGTTCCCCTTCATGCATAAAGAGATCTGCCATATTGGACAAAGCAGTTTGTTTTAGTACTAAACTTGTTCCCGACCAATCAGCAGCTTTTTGCATATAGAAAACAGCACTATCTGTCTCGCCCTGTAAATGTTTCCATTTTGAAACACGAAAGAAATACCCGTACTCATTGCTCACAGCGCAGGAATGCAAAGCCTGGCTGGCCGGAATATAAGAACCCAGTTCAAACTGCGTATCAAAATACAATAAAGTGGAAGCATATTTCTCAGATCCGATCGCAAGTGCTTTTTGTACAAAGTTGTCCGCTTTCTTAAACCGGTGACGTGTAATATTTAATGATGCCAGCGAACGTAAAATTCCGGTCTCAGCCTCCTTGTTCTGCAGGTTGATGAGGCTAAGAGCAGAATCAGCCGCCAAAAGGTCTGCCATATCGCCGTACAGGTGAAACCTTTGGGAAAGTGCCCCCGCATAACGGGATAAAGCCGTATAGCTTCCGGGAGCAGAATCTAATCTGTTTTTCCAGAAATCCAGGTCGCCGGATGCCAGTTTTTCTGTTTCAGAAAGTTGGGAATGGTAAATAAGGCTGTCCGTAAAAGCTTTATCTACAATAGGTTTACTGCTATTTTTACAGGATGAGGCTATCACAAGAACAAATAGGATGATGCGTATAAAAGGGTTCATGGTTGTTTTTTCTCATTTACGTAAAAAAGGGAGTGTAAGATTGATTTTACTGGGATAAAACCATTGGTTGGCTACAAAAATCCCTATGAAATTTTGACACTTTACTATCAAAAACTTCCCCCATCTTTGCGCGGTTTCTGACAGTCTTTGTATGTTCCCGGTTGCTTTAGGCCCCATTTCTGAAAATTTGACCTGAATACACCTCATGGCATAATTATCGAGTACCGTCAGTATATTATTAACTCAATCAATTAAAAAACCTATAACGTATGGCAAAAAAACTCAACGTTACTCCTCTGCACGACAGAGTAATTGTTAAGCCAGCTGCTGCTGAAGAAAAAACTGCAGGCGGAATCATTATCCCTGATACAGCAAAAGAAAAACCACAACGTGGCACCATCGTGGCTGCCGGAACTGGTAAAAAAGATGAACCCGTAACTGTAAAAGTGGGTGATACGGTTTTGTATGGTAAATATGCAGGAACTGAGATCACGATCGAAGGACAGGATCTTTTGATCATGAGGGAAAGTGATATCCTCGCGATCGTTTAATAATTTGAAAATTTGAAAATGTGCTAATTTGAAAATAATTAGCCATTCTTCCTCAATTTTCAAATCTTCAAATTCTCAAATTTTCAAATTTAAAAAAATGGCAAAACAAATATTCTTCGATATCGAAGCTAGAAACAAGATGAAAAAAGGCGTTGACATTTTAGCCAACGCTGTTAAAGTAACCCTCGGACCAAAAGGCCGTAACGTGGTTATTGAAAAGAAATTCGGGGCTCCACAGGTTACCAAAGATGGTGTAACTGTAGCCAAAGAAATTGAACTGGATGATCCTATTGAAAACATGGGTGCACAGATGGTTAAAGAAGTAGCTTCTAAAACCGCAGATATTGCAGGTGATGGTACTACTACTGCAACTGTTCTTGCCCAAAGCATTATCAGCGAAGGTTTGAAAAACGTTGCTGCCGGCGCTAATCCAATGGATCTGAAACGCGGTATCGACAAAGCGGTTGCGAAAGTGATCGATAGTCTGAAAGCACAATCTCAGGCAGTGGGTAATGATTCTAAGAAAATTGAACAGGTGGCTACTATCTCTGCAAACAGTGATAGCGAAATTGGCAAACTGATCGCTATGGCAATGGCGAAAGTGGGAAAAGAAGGGGTAATTACTGTTGAAGAAGCTAAAGGAACTGATACCACAGTTGATGTGGTAGAAGGTATGCAATTCGATCGTGGATATATTTCTCCATACTTCGTTACCAACAGCGAAAAAATGGAAGTTGAATTACAGAACCCTTACATCCTGATCTACGACAAAAAGATCAGCGCTATGAAAGACATTCTTCATATTCTGGAGAAAGTGGCTCAAAGTGGCCGTCCGTTATTGATCATTGCTGAAGACCTGGAAGGTGAAGCTTTGGCAACATTGGTAGTAAATAAATTACGTGGCACATTGAAAGTGGCTGCTGTTAAAGCTCCGGGTTTTGGTGATCGCAGAAAAGAAATGTTAACCGATATTGCTATCCTTACTGCTGGTATTGTAGTGAGTGAGGAACAAGGCTTCAAATTAGAGAATGCAGACCTTACTTATTTAGGACAGGCCGCTTCTGTAACTATTGATAAAGACAACACTATCGTTGTTGGCGGTAAAGGCAAAAAAGCTGATATCGTTGCCCGTGTTAACCAGATCAAAGCACAGGTTGAGAATACAACTTCAGATTATGACCGCGAAAAATTACAGGAGCGTCTCGCTAAATTAAGCGGTGGTGTAGCTGTATTATACGTAGGTGCTGCAACAGAAGTTGAAATGAAAGAAAAGAAAGACCGTGTTGATGATGCTTTACACGCAACAAGAGCTGCTGTAGAAGAAGGGATCGTTCCTGGTGGCGGAGTTGCTTATATACGTGCAGTTGAAAGTCTTGAAAAACTGAAAGGTGCCAATGAAGATGAAACAACTGGTATCCAGATCGTGAAAAGAGCGATTGAAGAGCCTTTACGCCAGATTGTGATCAACAGTGGAATTGAAGGTTCTATTGTAGTTCAGAAAATCAAAGAAGGAAAAGGAGATTTTGGTTTCAATGCTCGCACAGAAGTGTATGAGAACCTGTTTAAAGCAGGTGTAATTGATCCAACCAAAGTTACCCGTGTAGCATTGGAAAATGCAGCGTCAATAGCCGCTATGCTGTTAACAACAGAGTGCGTGATTGCTGACAAACCAAAGCCTGAAGCTGCTCATGCACATGGTGCACCTGATATGGGTGGAATGGGTGGTTATTAATACCCATCTTACTTAACATACAATCCCCGCTTTGGAAACGATGCGGGGATTTTTTATTTTTTTATATAAATTTTAATAACCCCTTTAACCATAAAGAATTGAAACAGGGCATAACAGAGCAGACTAATGATAAACCCCTTTGATTGTCCGTTAAATCGGAACAGGTTTACTGTGAATGCCATATTCTGTATTATGAGAAGGATTGTACCCGGAATAAAATACCTCAGCACTATCTTTGAGTATAAAGGATGAGATGTAAGATTAATTATAAAAATAAACATGATAATAAGACAACTTATATAGATAATAAATGGGATCAGATAATCACCGAAATCGGCACTCATAATAGAAAGAAACCAATAGGCTATCAATAGTAAAATGATAAACACGGACAGCAAAAAGAATGGTTTATATATCTTTCCCTTCATTAAACTTTTGAAAAAAACACTGTAACAAATAATCATAATAATAAATGTGCTCAAACTGCTACTGAAAAAAAATCCATTGGTTACAACCAGTTGTAAAACATCACCAAAAAAAGAAAAAATCAAGCCAATATAAAAAATGAGTTTACTAATAGGATTGCTAATATCATCATCATTCAGGAATAAATAAAAAAGAAGCAGGGGCACAAGCAGGGGCTCTGTAATTACAATATAGGGCAAGTCGAAATACAGGAATATACAGTCCAGTAGAACTAATAGCCAGAAAACCGGAAGAATATATTTACCAACATTTTTTTCCATCTTATCAGTTACATTCAATAAATATTAATCAATCTGTAAATAAACCCTGCGAATCCCTTTTACAATAAGGTATTGTGCCAAACCATAGGTGAACATGATTACCACATATACATCCTTATTTCCTCCCCAATGAAATTTATTCAATGCCACCAGTATATTCTCGATCAAAAAAACAAGTGTTCCCGGAATTAGCCAGTTAATCGCTATCGGCCGGTAATCGATATTTGTAATGATATTAATAGAGGATGAAATCATGATAGATAAACTGATCATATACCCAAGGATAGGCAATTGATAATCTCCCATTTCATTACCCAGAAAACCGTTAAACCAGTATGCCAGATAAGAAAGGATTCCTATCGATAATACAAAAGGTATGATCTTTTGGATTGATAATTTATTGATAAAGAAGAACGCAGTACTATATACCAGATTCATCAACAAAAATGCGATCATACCACTTAGAAAGAAAGTATCATTGATAACTATGAGCAATACATCCCCGAAAAAAGCCAGAAACAGTCCAATATAAAAAATAGATTTTCCGTGGGGCTTACCAATATTGGTATCATTGATCATCAGGTGTAACAACAATAAAGGAACCAGAAAGGGTTTGGTTACTGCTCGGTATGGAAGGACATAAAACTGGAAAATACAATGAAGTATTAATACCATCCAGTAAATTGTCAGGGTTCTTTTTTGAAAGAATTTCTCCATATTCCTTATTTGTTAAATACACTTTTGATAAATGTGAAAGTAACCGGATTCCATTAAAATTACAATATGATACTGTCAAAAACAATTCAGGTATGCTTTATAGTTTTGATGCCTGAAAAGCCTTTCACGAGTAAATACTGAGCAAGTCCATAAGTAAGCATAACAATGATATCATGTAAAGGATTGTAAAAAAGAAATTTGTTCACGGCAAGGATCGTATCAGACAAAACAAAGAACCCGGCCCCGGGAATAATAAATTTCATGGCCAATCCTTTAATGGAAGGATTCTGAAGGGTTCCGGTAGCCAAAACTGCCATCAAACAAATGATACACATATATATAATGATCGGCAACTCGAAACTGCCCAGGTTGGGCTTGATCTGGCTAAATACAATTGCAGAAAATAGCAACAGCACCAAAAAAGAAATATATGTTGCGCTTCCCTTTCCCAATTTTCCTTTTTGCAAACTGATAAAGAAAATACCATTGCAAATATGGGTGCCAATAAAGGCCAGCATACCCACTAAAAAAAACAGTTCGCCGCTAAAACTCAGGAACAGATCACCTAAAAAAGAAAATACCAATCCTACATAAACCAACCAGCTTGATCTTCCTTCAAAAGAAGCCAGAAAAACGATGAGAATGGGTATAAGGGTAAGTTTTGTAATGGTTCTTGCCTCCCCCATTTTCAAATAAATAAATAGACAATGAATTAAAAGGACGGTAGCAAAAATCAGGGTTCCGTATTTTTTAAACTGACTCATGAGCTAAGTTTAGGGTAATGATAAGCTTCTACCCGAAAATACCCACAACTGTTGACATTCATAATCTATACACCCCATTTTATTAACAACTGCTGCTAATGTAAATTGATAACTATTACTTTTGCCGCATGTTGAGTGAGGAAAATGAAGCTTTTCTGGCATTCTGGTCACAAAACCGGGATGAACAAAGAACCAGCCTTCGTCCATTGATGATTGGATTGTCGGGCGGGTTTACCATCGGAATTCTGGTTCTTATTACTTTAGAATCCGGTTGGTACGAGAGGGCTACTATGGTGGCTAATTCCAGAATGAGTTCTGTTGTATTCCTGATGGCTATTTTGATTCTATCGGTTTTTATGGCCTTCCTGTACCGGAAATTTAAGTGGGAAATGAACGAACAGCGCTATTTGGAACTGAAGGCTCAAAAAAACAGAACAGAAAAATAAAGGTTCAAAGCAGCCTTAATTGCTTAACTAAAGTCTATATAAAAAAATGTGCATGAAAAAAATTACCGGATTATTTTTGTTGATTGCCTCGTTTCTGCTGAATTCCTGTGGAAAAAGTGCTGATAGCAGTGGCTGTCAGCCCGCTACAGTTGCTTCTGAAAAAGCAACCATGGTTGCATATTGTACCTCAAGCAGTATCTCTTATACCGAAGACCCTTCAGGATTATTATACCAGATCATTGACCCCGGAACCGGTGTTGCCCCAACAACAGCAAATACAATTTCCGTGGTTTATACTGGTAAACTCTTTAATGGCACTACATTCGATGCAACGGCCAACCCTATCAGTTTGCCTTTGTCGGGTGTAATAGATGGCTGGAAGATTGGAATTCCTAAAATTAAAAAGGGCGGCCGCATTAAATTGGTCATACCCTCAGCCCTTGCATATAGCTGTACCGGTGCCGGAACCAGTATTCCACCAAATACACCCCTGTATTTTGATGTTACTCTTACAGATGTGAAATAAATATCATATGCCATTGCATAAAAAGAGGGCTTTACAGGCCCTCTTTTTATGCAAAACCTATTATGCAGATATACTCTGAAACCCCTAGTTTTTTTATTAACCACCATTCTGAAAGGCAGTTAGCGGATTTCATTCCCATTCCCCTATCTTTGCCGCTCTAAAAAAATTTGTAAACCGTTACTAATATGCAACTGAAAGGTTTAGTGCGATTTTTTGCGATTGCTTTGATACTCATTTGTCTGTATCAATTGTCTTTTACCTGGTTTGTTAAGAACCATGAAAGTGAAATGGATAAGAAAGCCAACGCATGGCTTACCAAATTCCCTACCCCAGAGTCTAAATACCCCGGTAACAAAGAGTTACAGGCTGCGTATGCAGATAGTTTGGGCGACCTGAAAAAAGACAGGTTGAAGCGTTTGCTTGACAGTACCAAAGACACGAAACTGGCTTTTGGTCTGACAACTTACCGCAGTGCCAAGGAAAAGGAATTGATGTTGGGTCTTGACCTGCAGGGTGGTATGAGTGTTACCATGGAAGTGGGTTTGGATGGCTTGCTGAAATCATTGGCAAACTATACCAAAGACGTTGAGTTCAATAAAGCTTTATCAAAAGCAGTTGAGATCAAAGCCAACACCAGTGCTGATCTGATCTCATTATTTCGTGATGAGTTCAAAAAAGTAAATACCTCCGGTAAATCGCTGGCATTTTTCTTTGCTTCAAGAAGTAACGGCAAAGTAAAGTTTGATGCGAGTGATGATGCAGTAGCTACTTACCTGAAAGATCAGGCTAATATTGCTTTCAATACCACGTATAGGATCCTTCGTACAAGGATTGACCGTTTTGGGGTAGCATCTCCCAATATCAACCCTGACCCGGCCAAAGGCTATATCAGTATTGAATTGGCGGGTGTAACAGATAAAGAAAGAGTTCGTGCCTTCTTACAAAGTACTGCTAACCTGCAATTCTTTGAAGTATATACTTTAGAAAACAAGGAATTGGTAAACGGATTAACCGCTGCTGATAAAGCCGTTGAAGATTATCTCAATGGAAACAAATCAACCGACACTACTAAAAAAGTATCAGCTGATACCTCTAAAACAGTTACTGTTGCTGCAAAATCTGATACAGGAAAAACGGCAACCGTATCTAATCTTTCTGTAAGTAAATCCAAAACCGGTGCTAAAGCTGATTCAGCAAATAAGAACCCGATCTTCCGTTTAATGCAGGTTAACCAGCCTTATGCCGGACAGGATGGCAAAGCCGTATATCCTTCTTCTATTGGTTATATTGCTTCAAAAGATACCGGAACCCTGAATGATTACCTGAGAATGGATATCATCAAGAATAAGTTTCCGGCTACCCTGGTTTTCATGTATGGAAAAGCAGAATTGAACGATCCTAAACTGAAAGATATTCTTGTTCTGTATGCTATTAAAACACTGGATAACGGACAAGCTGAACTGGGTGGAGAAGGTATTAGTGCTGCGCAGGATTATGATGAAAGAGGCCGTATCGCCATCAAAATGAATATGGATAAAACAGGAACCGCAATCTGGGCCAAAATGACTGCCCGTAATGTTGGTAAACCTGTAGCCGTGGTGCTTGATAATTTTGTGTACTCTGCTCCAAATGTAAATGAGCCTATTACAACAGGTAATTCATCTATATCCGGATCTTATACCATTAAAGAAGCGCAGGATCTTGCTGAGATCCTGGAAAGTGGTAAACTCCCCGCTCCTGCTAAAATTATTCAGGAACAACAAGTTGGTCCAACACTGGGTAAAGAATCTATTAAAGGTGGTGCCATGTCATTCCTCATCGCCTTCATCGTGATCTTTGCTTTGATGCTTTTATATTTTAACACAGGTGGTTGGGTTGCCAATATTGCGCTGATCCTTAACCTCTTGTTTACCATTGGTATATTAAGCGCCTTAGGATTTACGCTTACCGCTCCGGGTATTGCAGGTTTGGTATTAACGGTTGGTTTGGCTGTGGATACAAACGTAATCATCTTCGAGCGTATCAAAGAAGAACTGACCAAAGGAAAGAGTTACCAGAATGCTGTTAATGATGGTTACAAACGTTCTTTGTCGCCTGTATTGGATGCGCACGTTACCACCTTATTAACCGCGATGATCCTTGCTTACTTTGGATTGGGACCTGTACTGGGTTTTGCCACAACACAGATCATCGGTATCCTGTTGTCTTTATTCTGTGGAATCCTGGTGTCAAGATTGATCACAGACTGGTATATGAATAAGAACCGTCACTTTGAATATTTCACAGGGATTTCTAAGAAAATATTCAAACATGCTTCTTTCAAATTCATTGAATACAGAAAGTATGCGTATGGTTTATCAGTGATCATCTTCTTATTGGGTATCAGTACATTCTTCCGTACAGATGCATTTGATGAGGGTGTTGAATTTTCCGGTGGACGTAGTTATACCATTAAATTCGATAAGCCTGTAAATGAAGATCTGATCCGTGATGAACTGAAAACAGAATTTGGTGAAGCAGTGATCATAAAAACAGTGGATGTTAAGAACCAGATCAATATCACTACTTCTTACAAGATCAAAGAAACCGGCAGCAATATCGATTCATTGGTTGAAAAGAAACTGTTTAATGGATTAAAAAATCATTTACCTGCCAATACAGCGTTCATTGATTTTGAAAAGAATTACAAGCAAAGCTCACAAACGGTATTGCCTACCATTTCTGACGACCTGAAAACGGGTGCCAAGAAAGCGGTGATCTTCGGTATCATTGTGATCTGTCTGTATATCTTCATCCGGTTCCGCGACTGGCGTTATTCTTTGGGTACGATCTTCTCATTGTTACACGATGTGTTTGTAACCTTGATCGTATTCAGTTTTGCACGTAAAATTGTTCCGTTCCCGTTAGAGATTGACCAACACTTTATTGCTGCGGTGTTAACGGTGATCGGTTTCTCGATGAACGATACGGTAATTGTTTATGACAGGATCCGTGAGGATAGTACTTTGATGAAAGGATCTGATAATGCAACGGTAATTAACCGTGCAATTAACGAGACCCTTAGCCGTACGATCATGACCTCATTAACCGTATTCCTGACCATCCTGATCCTCTTTATCTTTGGTGGAGAAGTAACCCGTGGTTTTGCATTCGCAATGTTAGTGGGTGTTGTAACAGGTACTTACTCTTCTATCTTTGTGGCAGCACCGGTTCTGGTAGATTTTGCCAAGAGCAGACCATTGGGAAGAAAATCAGTGGATAAGAAATAACAAGACCAACTGTTTATAGTAAATCCCGAAGAGAATTCTTCGGGATTTTTTTTGGCTGTCATATCTTTACGGAAATGGTTTAAAAATTATTTAACAAGCCCAAACAGGAAGAGGTAGTAACTTGCAGGATATTATATAGTGCTCACTGTAAAAAAATATATTACCCGTTTTATCACCCTTGTGGTTGCACTGCAACTGCTGAACCTGAGTATATATGCACAGGATTTCAAGCCAATCTGTACCGAAACAGGACTATCTGAAACCAATATCACAGAGACTATTGTTGAATATGTAGCAGAGAACCTGCTGGGGCATACCAATGCCATTCCGGAGCAATCACAGCACCATAAAGACCTTCATTTTCATAAGCATATCTCCTTTAAAGCCATTAGTTTTCCCAATACATTTGGAATGCCTGAAATCGAATACCCCTTTTCAGACATAGCTATTTCATTAAAGGAATCTTATTCGTATTTGTACAAACAGGAGATCACCCCCCCTCCTCCTAAAGTCTGATCCGTATTTGTTTGTTTAAACGGCGCTGCCGTATCCGACAATTTCAGTCTATCCTAAATTTTATACATGTATTTTTTAATTCTACGTACACGAAAGTGCTTGGCATTAGTGGTGTTGATGATCTGCTTATCAACGGTATTCATACACGCATCTGCTCAAACAAAGTCAATTGACACGCTACGGTTAGGTTTACCTGAACTGGAAAAACGTTTTTTAGACAGCAACCTCCTTTTACTTGCTTCACATTATAATGTTGATGCGCAGAAAGCGCTGATACAGCAGGCCAAACTCTGGGATAATCCTGTGTTGAATACTGATCAGGTGATTTCTGCCAATGGAAAGTTTTTTCCCTATGGAAAAAATCCGGATGGTTCTTACAGTGGCCAGTATTATGTACAGGTTCAGCAGCTGATTAAAACTGCAGGGAAACGTTCTAAACTGATCAATCTGGCTACAACCAATGCCAAACTGAGTGAACTTCAGTTACAGGATGTTTTGCGAAATCTTCGTTACCAGTTACGAATAGATTATTATACCATCAATCAACAATTGGGTACAAGGTCTATTTATGAGAACCAATTGCAGCAATTGCATTTCTTATTATCAGGAATGGAATCGCAATTGAAAGCCGGAAATATTGCACAGAAAGATTATTTACGGATCCAGGCTTTATTGATCTCACTTGAACAGGATATGACAGACCTGAACAGAGCGATAGCGGATAATGCAGCAGATCTGAAAACTTTATTACAGATGAAAGAAGACGTTTTCATCAAACCCACAGAAAATATAAATACGGCTATCAATAATTTAGTTAGTACCGATCAACTTTTTGAAACGGGCAAACAGAATAACCCAAACTATATTTTACAGCAAACACAAACCATTTTTCAGCAACAAAACCTCAGTTACCAAAAAGCATTACGCTCACCGGATATCACACTGGGGCCAAACTTCGACCGTAATTCAAGCTTTGCACCTAATTATATAGGATTGGGTATTTCGTTGCCGTTACCCATTCTCAATAAGAATCAGGGAAATATAAAATCGGCTGAATACAGTATCAAACAACAACAGTCGGTTACAGCCAATGCAGAAACGGAATTGAAGAATAATATCAGCAACGCGTACAATAAATTCTTACTGGTACTACAGCAAAATAATGCAGTACAACAAAAATTTTATAAAGAATATGAAGCGATGTATTCCAATATTTTGCAGAGCTACCGCCAGAAACAGATCAACCTGCTGGAGTTTCTTGATTTTTTTAATGATTATACAGCATCTCAACAAAGATTATTACAGCAAAGCCTCAATCTACAGTTAGCCAAAGAGGAATTGAATTATCATACCGGAATAGATATCCTTAAATAAAATATTCAAACAAATAAAGATGAAGTATACACCATTCTATATCGTTGCAATTACCGCTGGCCTGATGATCTCATGTAAAGAGCCGGAGAAAAAAGAGGAAGAAAAAAAGCCTGTTTGTATCAGTGATTCCATGCAGTCCAGGATCACGATGGATACAGCTATATTAAGCAATATTAATAACCAACTTCAGCTTTCGGGGGAGGTTGGATTTAATGAAAATAAAGTAGTAAAAGTATTTCCATTCAGCAGTGGACAGATATTGGAAGTAAAAGTGTCTGTGGGAGATAAAGTGACTGCCGGACAGGTTTTGGCGGTTATGAAAAGTGCTGACATTGCCGGAAATTACAGTGACCTCAAGACAACCGGCTCAGATATTGCCATCACAAAAAGACAAATGGACAATGCCAAAATTTTGTACGATAAAGGCATCAGCAGTGAGAAAGAATATGAAGAAGCCAAAGAGAATTATCAAAAAGCACTTACTGCCAACCAGAAAATTAATGATGCTTTAAAGATCAATGGCGGTGGCAATACCAATGCAAATGGTGTGTATACTTTGAAAGCCCCTATCAGCGGATATATAGTAGAGAAGAAAGCAAATGCGGGAAGTTTTATTCGTCCTGACAATGCCGACAACCTCTTCACGATATCAGATCTGAAAGATGTATGGGTATGGGCCAATGTATTTGAATCAGATATTGCCAAAATACATGAAGGATATTCTGCCTATGTAAAAACACTCGCCTATCCTGATAAATCTTTCCATGGAAAAGTTGACAAGATCAGTGAAGTGTTGAGTCCGGATAATAAAGTAATGCGGATCCGCATCAATCTTCCAAACGATGGCTTATTACTAAAGCCTGAGATGTTCACCAATGTATTGATCGAGAATACGGAACAGTTGAAAGCAGTAAGTATTCCGGCAGATGCAATGGTATTTGAAGGTGGTAAAAATTTTGTGGTTGTTTACAAAAATAAATGTGATCTGAAACTGGTAGAAGTACATGTATTAAAAACGGAGAATAACCGTTCTTATCTCAGCAGTGGTTTGAATGCGGGAGATATTATCATTTCAAAGAACCAGGTATTGTTTTACAATGCCATTCTTGAAAATCAGTAATCAGTTATTCAAATTTTTAATCAGTCAACCATGAATAAGTTTATAAAAAATATTATCTACTTCTCACTGCGGCACCGATACCTGATCTTTTTCTTTACAGGTGTGTTGGTAGTGATTGGTGTGATCAGTTATAAGAATACCCCTATCGAAACCTTTCCTGATGTAACCAATACACAGGTGGTGATCATAGCCCAATGGCCCGGAAGAAGTGCAGAGGAAGTAGAAAAATTTGTTACCATTCCGTTGGAAACAGTATTGAATTCTGTGCAGAAAAAAGCAAATCTGAGAACTACATCTGCATTTGGTTTGAGTTATACTCGTATCATTTTTGATGATGACGTAGATGATGCCTTTGCACGTCAGCAGGTATTAAGCCGCTTAGGTGGTGCCGATCTTCCGGATGGCGTAAAGCCTGATGTACAGCCTCCTTACGGGCCTACCGGTGAGATCTATCGATATACCTTAAAAAGTGCAACAAGATCGATCAGAGATCTAACAACCATTCAAAACTGGATCCTGGATCGTCAATTCAAATCCGTACCCGGTGTTGCAGATGTGAACAGTTTTGGAGGAGAAGAAAAAATATTTGAGCTGAGTGTGAACCCAAGTTTATTGAGTAAATACAATCTCAGTTCACTGGATGTATACACTGCCGTTACAAAAAGTAATGTGAATGTAGGTGGTGATGTGATAGAAAGAAACGGGCAGTCATTTTTGGTGCGTGGTATTGGGTTGTTGAATGACATCAATGATATCAATAATATCATCATCACCAAGATCAATGGACTGCCTATTCTGGTGAAAAATGTGGCAGAAGTAAAAGAATCCGGTAAACCAAGGTTAGGGCAGGTTGCACGTGACAAGAATACGGATGTACTCGAAGGGATTATTGTAATGAGAAAGGGTGAAAACCCTGCTGTGGTTCTGGATAATATACGAGCCAAAATAAAAGATTTAAATGAGAATGTATTACCGCGTGATACAAAAATTGATACCTTTTACGACCGTACCAATCTAATGGATTATTGTACGGAAACCGTTATCCATAACCTGATTGAAGGAATTGTACTTGTAACAGCCATCGTGTTATTATTTATGGCCGATTGGCGTACAACGGTAATCGTTAGTATCATTATCCCGCTCTCTTTATTGTTTGCTTTTATGTGTATGCGCATCAAAGGGATGAGTGCCAATTTGCTGAGTATGGGGGCAGTGGATTTTGGAATTATTATTGACGGTGCCGTAGTGATGGTAGAAGGATTGTTTGTTGCGTTGGATAAAAAAGCCCGTGAAGTAGGAATGGAAAAATTCAACAAACTGGCCAAACTGGGGATGTTTAAAAATGTAGGAAGTGAAATGGGAAAAGCCATCTTCTTTTCCAAACTCATTATCATTACCTGTTTAATTCCAATATTCGCATTTCAGAAAGTGGAAGGAAAAATGTTCTCGCCATTAGCCTATACATTGGGATTTGCTTTGTTAGGTGCTTTATTGTTTACACTTACATTGGTTCCAGCTTTATCAAGTATTCTGTTAAGAAAAAATGTTAGAGAGAAACACAATCCGATCGTGATCTTTTTTGAATCGATTGTTTCAAGATCCTATAAAGCGGTAATGCGAGCACCAAAATTAAGTTTGATGATCGCACTGATTGCTATGGGGCTTACTTTCTTCTCTGCAAAGCTATTAGGTACAGAGTTCTTGCCGCAATTGGATGAAGGTGCTTTATGGGTAGAGAGTGAATTACCGATGAGTGTATCGCTGAACGAAGCCAATTTTATAGGTAATACAATGATCGATATACTGCAACGTTTTCCTGAAGTAAAACAAACACTATCGCAGGTAGGCAGAACCAATGACGGTACTGACCCGAAAGGGTTTTTCAATGTGCAAATTCAGGTAGATCTGAAGCCTAAGAGTCAATGGCGAAAAGGGTTAACACATGAAAAACTGATCGATGAAATGGATGCGCAGTTAACCAAATTACCGGGCATTGTATTAAACTATTCGCAACCCATATTGGATAATGTGGAAGAAGCAGTTGCCGGTGTGAATGCTGCATTGGCTGTTAAAATATTTGGCAATGATTTTAATACACTTGATTCTCTAGCCAAAGCAACGCTGCGTCAATTAAAAACCGTTAGAGGAATCGAAGACTTAGGTATCCTGCGAAATCTTGGTCAGCCCGAATTCAGGATCGAATTGGATCAAACCAAAATGGCTTTATATGGAGTGAATATTGCAGATGCAGAATCAGTAATTGAAATGGCCATTGGAGGAAAAGCTGCCACTACCCTATATGATGGGGAAAAACGTTTTGATGTAAGGATCCGTTATCAGAAAGAATCGCGCGATAACCAAAAGAAAATCGAGAATCTGATGGTACCCGCCAGTGATGGGGCAAAGATTCCATTAAAGGAGATCTGTAATTTCAAATCAAATACAGGCCCGGCCTTTATTTACCGGGATAATAACCAACGTTATATAGCAGTTAAATTCTCCATCCGGGAAAGAGACCTTGGAAGCACGATTGCAGAAGCGCAGCAAAAAGTGAATGCAAATGTGAAATTCCCGAAAAATTATTCTACTACCTGGAATGGTGAATTTGAGAACCAGATCAGAGCTTCTAAGACATTAGCGAATGTGGTTCCTATTTGTTTACTGGTCATTTTCATTATTCTCTTTATCACTTTTGGAAATGTGAAAGATGCGATGCTGACCATCCTCAATGTGCCATTTGCATTGATTGGTGGAATATTGGCATTACACATTACAGGAATCAACTTCAGTATCAGTGCTGGTATTGGCTTTATTGCCTTATTCGGAGTATGTATACAAAATGGTGTGATCCTGATCAGTGTATTCAGAAAAAATCTGGATATGAAAATGAGTCTGGAAGATGCGGTTTACCAAGGTGTGATCTCTCGTGTAAGACCTGTGGTAATGACGGCCCTGATGGCTGCCATCGGTTTATTACCGGCGGCTATAAGTACCGGTATCGGTAGTGAAACACAAAAGCCATTAGCAATAGTTGTGATTGGTGGATTGATCACTTCTACTATTCTTACATTACTCATATTACCAGTTATCTACAGTCTGGTTCATAAATTCATCCACAAAAGAGAAAATATGAAACTGCTTAAACGTGTTGGTGCCGTATAAAATTTGAAGCCCTGTTGTAATAATAATCGGCCCGGCAAACATTTGCCGGGCTTATTTTTGCGCTTTATAGAATAAGTTTTTAAAAATCCTATTTTAAGACACGCCTAAGTAATATTTTTTTTCATTATGATAAAAACAATTCTCTCCATTATACTCAGTTTCGGATTTCTGATATCGAACTCACAAACAGGTATTGACAGTTTATCAGGGAATGATAAAAAGATCTCCCTGCATTTTCAAACTACTTTTATTCCACAATATCATTTTGATTTTAAAGCGGCATATTCAGGTGATAATAGTTTAATGACCTCAGAGCCAACCCGTGCTTCCGTATCAGGAACTGCTTATTTGAATTATACACCTTTTAGAAATACATATCTTGTTTTTAACGCGGAAGCCGCAGGTGGCAAGGGTTTGAGTAAAACATTGGGTATTGCAGGTTTCCCAAATGGAGAAGTGTATCGGGTGGGAGATCCTACACCAAAACCATTCATCGCAAGGTTTTATGTTGAACAGAGATTTCCGCTTAGTAAAAGAAAAGAAAAAGTAGAAGACGATCTTAACCAGATTGCAGAAACCACTAACAAAGACTATCTGTCAGTGATTGTTGGAAAATTTTCGCTGACAGATTTTTTTGATGATTCGCAGATTAGTCACGACCCGCGTTCTCAATTCATGAACTGGAGTTTAATGGGAAATGGCGGTTGGGATTATCCTGCAAATACACGCGGTTATACCATGGGAGCAGTTGTTCAGGCATTGTACCACGATTGGGCATTCCGCACAGCAATTACAACCGTTCCTATTGAAGCCAATGGCCCTGAATTGCAATTCAAATTTGGTAAAGCAATGGGGTTGGTTTGGGAAGTAGAAAAAACACATTTATTGCAGAAAGATGAAACACATTTTTCAACCTTACATACCGGTATTTTCTGGAACAAAGCACCTATGGGTAATTACCAGCAATCGATTGCCAATGCCGGAACAACGGGCATTCCAGATGTAACAGACAGCCGTTTATACGGGCGTGATAAATGGGGATATTATTTTAGCGTTGATAACCATCTTGGCTTCCTTCATCATTTCATAAAAACCAGTTGGAACGATGGAAAAAATGAAACATGGGCTTTCACAGAAATTGATCAAAGCTTTACTACAGGACTACAATTTGACGGTACTCTCTGGAAAAGAAAAAATGATAAGTTAGCAATAGCATTTGTGAGCAATGGCATATCCAATGATCACCGCTCCTATCTGGCAAAAGGCGGATACGGATTTTTAATTGGTGATGGAAAACTAAATTATGGAAATGAACAAATTACAGAAGTGTATTATTCATTCAACATTTACAAACAATTCTTTCTCAGCCCCGATTATCAATTCATAACAAATCCCGGTTACAACAAAGATCGGGGCCCGGTTCATATTCTTGCATTGCGTTTGCATATGGAGTGGTAACGTCATTGCGATGAACGAAGCAATCTGTGGATTGAATTTGCGTGATGATTGAAAAAAAGCGAGATTAATCTCGGAGTAAATGCGATCTATTTCAATTTCCAAGGCACAGGTTGCTTTGTTCCTTGCAATGACGCAAAAAAGCCACACAAAGTGTGGCTCAAAAAATTTAACTCCCCCTTCAGGGGGTTGGGGGGTGCTTACACCGCAAACGATGTCCCACATCCACAAGTCTTACTCGCATTCGGATTACTGAATGTAAATCCACGACTATTCAATCCACCCTGCCAGTCAACCTCCATTCCAAATAAATACAATTGATGGCCCGGGTTCATAATACATCCAATTCCTTCAATTTCAAAAGTTTCATCTTCTGCTTCAGGTTTATCAAATCCCAACACATAGGTCATGCCGCTGCATCCTCCCCCTTTTACACCAATTCGTAAACGCTGGTCAGTATCAAATCCCTCTTCATTCATTAATCGCCTGATCTCACTGATAGCTCCTTCTGTAAGAGATACCGGTGCTGTTTTAGTCATTGTCTCCATAATCTTCATTTGTATGTGCAAATTTACGAAGAAACATATTTAACGCACCATTTTGTCTTTCGAGAACAGGAAATTCAGTGTTTATTATCTAAAACATCAGACAATTTTATTTTAACAACTCAAACTCTAAGCGCCAAACCCCTAACTTCTCTCTATTTTTGCCAAAAATATTTTCATGTCAGATTCCACCATTTTGTACAGTGTTTTGATTGGTCTTGCACTGATCGGTTTATTATTCTTTTTATATCGTAGTCCTAAAAAAACAACTCATAATCTCAATATAGAACCAAAGAATACAGGATCGAATGCTATTCAATTACAGGCATATGAGAGATTGATCCTGCTGGTAGACAGAATTGCGATACCAAATCTGATTAGCAGAACCAGTCATGAAGGCTTATCAGCACGTGATATGCAATTGGTATTAACCAGAAATATCCGCGACGAGTTTGATTATAATATCACCCAACAGATTTATATCACACCCGAAACATGGAATGCCGTAAAAAGTTTGAAAGAAAAAAATCTGTTGATGATTAACCAGGTGGCATCTGTATTACCACCGGATGCAAGTGGATTAGATCTTAACCGGACTTTACTGGAATATTTGATGAATGATAATAAAGCCAACCTGCACGAACTGGTAAGTGAAGCATTAAGTTACGAAGCAAAAAAAATGTTGTAGG
This sequence comes from Chitinophagaceae bacterium, assembly GCA_947372235.1. Classification (GTDB taxonomy): domain Bacteria; phylum Bacteroidota; class Bacteroidia; order Chitinophagales; family Chitinophagaceae; genus Sediminibacterium. The sequence goes on from CANBSW010000036.1 coordinate 20,860, forward strand.
AGGAGTATTAAATGATTGCCATATGAATGAGAAAAAAGTTTTTACAGATAGTGGAATAGAAATAAAACGTGTTTATTATCCACATCCTGAAACAGAAAACAAAATACAGGAAACACCCGGCGAATTTCCATACACGAGAGGCATCCAGGGCGATATGTATCGTGGTAAGCTTTGGACAATGCGTCAGTACGCCGGCTTTTCAACAGCGGAAGAAAGTAATAAACGATATCATTATTTATTATCGCAGGGTGTGATGGGATTGAGTGTGGCATTCGATCTTCCTACACAAATCGGTTACGACAGTGACCATGAGTTGTCAGAAGGTGAAGTAGGAAAGGTAGGAGTGGCAATAGATAGCCTTGAAGACATGGAACTGCTTTTTAAAGACATTAAGCTGGAAGAAGTAAGTACTTCTATGACCATTAATGCAACGGGATTTATTTTGCTGGCCTTGTATGTTGCATTGGCAAAAAAGCAGGGTGCTGATCTGAAAAAGATAACAGGCACCATTCAGAATGATATTTTGAAGGAATATGCGGCACGGGGTACTTATATCTATCCTCCAAAACCCTCCATGCGCATCATCACAGATATTTTTGAATGGTGCAGTAAGGAATTGCCGAAATGGAATACCATTTCCATTTCAGGCTATCATATCCGCGAAGCGGGAAGTACGGCTGTGCAGGAAATAGCTTTCACTTTAAGCAATGGCAAAGCGTATGTGCAGGCCGCTTTGGCAAAGGGTTTGGATATTAATGTATTTGGCAAACGCCTATCCTTTTTCTTTAATGCACACAATAATTTGTTTGAAGAAGTAGCTAAATTCCGTGCAGCAAGAAGAATGTGGGCCGGCATGATGAAAGAACTGGGAGCCACTGATGAAAAAGCCATGATGCTTCGTTTTCATACGCAAACAGGTGGTGCTACTTTAACAGCACAGCAACCTTTAAATAATATCAGTCGCGTAACTATTCAAACGCTTGCAGCCGTTTTAGGAGGCACCCAAAGCTTACATACGAATGGTTATGATGAAGCACTAAGTTTACCAACCGAAGAAGCTGCCCGCATTGCATTAAGAACCCAGCAAATAGTAGCTTTTGAAAGTGGCGCACCTGATACAGTTGATCCTTTGGCAGGAAGCTATTTTATAGAATCGCTTACCAACGAAGTGGAGCAGAAAGCACATGAACTGGTAAGCAAAATAGATGCAATGGGCGGCAGTGTTAGTGCCATTGAAGCCGGATTTATGCAGGATGAAATTGCTCACAGTGCCTACGACTACCAGCGTGCCATTGAAAGCGGAGAAAAAATAATTGTAGGGGTTAATAAATTCGCTGTTGATAAAGAGTTGCCTATTCCCGGTTTTAAGATCGATGATTATATCAGAGTGATACAAAGTGAAAAACTGAAATTATTAAGAGCAAAAAGAAATGCTGATAATGTTACAGGGTCTTTACGGGATATTACTGCAGCCGCTAAAGATGGCCGTAACCTGATGCCGGTTGTAATTGAAGCAGTAGAGAATCATTGTACACTCGGAGAAATTTCAGATGCTTTACGGGCGGTGTTTGGGGAGTATAAGTAGTGCCAAATCGCCTTCATACATAGCTTTAAATACTAACCGCAGAGAAAGAGAGAATCAGAGATGACCGCAGAGTAATCTCTGCGTTAACTCCCCGTCCTCTCCATCTCTGCGGCGAAAAAAAATATTTTATCCCAACACAACGATCAACGCATAGATCAATCCCGGCAGGAAGAATAATAAAGTAAGCAAAAGATCCAGCCAGAATTTACCGTTAATGGTTCCTTCATGTAAGTATACAGCCAATGGTGGTAATAAGATCGCAAGAATTACCATTAAAATAGTATTGGTACTTGGCTCAGAGCCAGAAGCTTTTGCTGCTTTATAATCTTTCATGGCGGCTTTTGCATTGGCAATACGCATTTTACGGTCAACACGCGATAAACTTCTGAATTCTTTTAATGCATCAGTAGCAACTGCATCATTCAATAAAACTTCTTTGGCAACGCCTGATTCCATTTTTGCTTTTGCAATAGGTTCTGAATCGGATGCATAAATATTGGCTGAAGCCAACACGAATACAGTGAATAATACAATGGTAATTTTTTGCATAAAATCTGCTTTAAAAATAAGTTTAACAATTCTCAATGTTAAAGATCGTAGTAATAGTTAAATGTAAGGTTATATATCCCAAAGAGTTACTTACATATTTCACAGATATGTGATTTTGGTGACTAATAATTTATCGCATTGATCTCAAACTAAATTATGACAATATCCCCTTTTTCTAAACCATCAAATCAGTATCTTTCCTATCTAAATAAACTACATGAGAAGATTCGTTTCCCTATGCCTTTTTTTTTCTCTGGGAGCTTCCGCGCAAAATCTCCCGGCCAATTATGACCAACTGATCAGAGAGGAAACTCCTAAAGTAATTGAATGGAGAAGGTATTTTCACCAAAACCCGGAACTCTCTAACAGAGAATACAATACAGCAAAAAAGATAGAAGCCCATTTAAAACAATTGGGTATAGAAACAAGAGTGATGGCAGGTACCGGTGTTGTAGGGGTATTAAAAGGCGGTAAACCCGGACCCGTTGTGGCTTTGCGGGCAGATATAGATGCATTGCCGGTTACGGAACGCAACGCGCTTCCTTTTAAATCAACTGCTAAAACAGACTATAATGGACAACAGGTTGGCGTAATGCATGCCTGCGGACATGATTCTCATATTGCCATGCTAATGGGTACCGCAGAGGTTATGAGCAAAATGAAAGCTGATATTCCAGGCACCGTTGTATTTTTATTTCAACCGGCCGAAGAAGGTCCTCCCGGTACTGAAGAAGGCGGAGCCCCATTGATGGTAAAACAAGGTGCATTGGATAATCCCAAAGTAGATGCCGTTTTTGGAATACATATTGAAGATTGGGCTGATCTGGGTAAGATCTATTATAAACCCGAAGCATTCATGGCTTCTTCAGACTGGTTTACAATTAAAGTAAAAGGTAGGCAAAGTCATGGCGCAGAGCCATGGAAAGCCATCGATCCAATTGTGGTAAGTGCCGAGATCATTCAAAACCTGCAGACTATTGTGAGTAGACAGATGGATCTTACACAGGCTCCTGTGATCATTACTGTTGGAAAGATCAGTGCAGGCGTTCGCCCAAATATTATTCCTGAAGAAGCAGTTATGGAAGGAACGATTCGTACGCTGGATAGTAAAATGCAGAAAGAAGTTCATGAACGTATCCGCAATACAGCAAAAAATATTGCCGCCGCTTATGGAGCCACTGTAGAAGTAACCATTGATACCAAAACATTGGTTACTTATAACGACCCAAAATTAGTGGCACAATCACTCCCTTCCTTACAAAAAGCAGCAGGAGAAAATAATGTAGTTCCTTACCATTGGGTAACAGGTGCTGAGGATTTTTCTTTTTATGGATTGAAAGCTCCCTCCTTCTTTTTTTATCTCGGGGCAAGAAATCCTGCTACAAAAATGGAAGATGCCCCCGCACACCATACACCGGATTTTTATATTGATGACAGCAAACTGGACGTTGGCGTAAAAGCATTTTGTCAACTGGTATTTGATTATGCAAAAAATAAATAATGGTCGGGAGCCTTAAAGGCGCCTGAACGTTATTTATTTTGAAACATTTTTTATTTAAACACTTTATATGAAACAGCTCTGTTTATTCCTGGCACTGATCACACTAACATCAGTTTCACAAGCACAAACCAAACTCACCCCCGAACAATTGTGGAAATTTGGAAGGGTAACAGGATTGGGGATTTCCAAAAAGAACCAGCACCTTATTTATTCGGTAAGCATCCCGAATGCCGTTGAAAATAAAAGCATCAGAAAACTTTATCTGATGGCTACAAGTGGCGGAGAACCTGTAGAGATCAAAAATATAGATAGCGTGCTCATCAATTCAAAGATCTCTAAAGATGGTAAATATATGATCAGTACCAGGCCTGCAAAAATGATCAATGTTACAGGTTCAGAAGTATATCCGGATCTTCCAAAATCAAATGTATTCATCTACAACTCATTAAATTATCGTCATTGGGATACCTGGGAAGATGGAAGTTTTGATCATGTGTTTATCACTCCAATGGTAAATGGCGTTCCTGATACAAAGCAATCGAAGGATATCATGCCCAATGAACCTTATGATTGTCCTCTAAAGCCTTTCGGAGATGATGATGATTATATATGGAGCCCTGATGGCAAACATATTTTATATGTTGCCAAAAAGAAAGCAGGCACTGAATATGCACTTAGTACCAATACTGATTTGTATGAATATGATATAGAATCCGGCGTTACAAAAAATCTGACAGAAGACAATAAAGGATATGATGTTAGTCCGGCGTATAACAAAAGCGGCCAACTGGCCTGGTTACGCATGAAACGTGATGGATATGAAGCAGACAAACAGGATATTATTGTAAGTGATGGGAAAACAAAACAAAACCTTACATCACAGCGAGATGATATCCATGTAGAAAGCTTTAAGTGGAGCAGACGTGGTGATAGCCTCTATTTTATTGCCCCCATTAACGGAACATTGCAGCTGTTTAAAGTAAATGATCCTTTTGCAACAAAAACACCTGCCGTTATTGCACAGGTAACCAGTGGAGATTTTGATGTAAATGCGATAGTGGGTGATGTTGACCAAACCGTTTTTGTATCAAGAACAGATATGAATCATGCAGCAGAATTGTATAAGGTGAATCTGACTACAGGTGCATTAATGCAAATGACACATGTAAATGATGCCGCCTATGCAACCCTTGGTATGGCGAAGACAGAAAGAAGATTTATAACCACCACCGATAATAAAAAAATGTTGGTTTGGGTGATCTATCCTCCGGGATTTGATGCTTCGAAAAAATATCCAACCTTATTGTATTGTCAGGGTGGGCCGCAATCTCCGTTAACACAATCTTATTCATTCCGATGGAATTTTCAATTGATGGCTTCACAGGGGTATATTGTTGTAGCTCCTGCCAGAAGAGGAATGCCCGGTTTTGGAACACAATGGAATGAGCAGGTGAGTAAAGATTGGGGCGGACAGGTGATCAAAGATTACCTGAGTGCAATTGATGCGGTTTCGAAGGAACCATTTGTAGATAAAAATCGCTTAGGTTGTATTGGTGCAAGTTTTGGAGGATTTTCTGTATTTGCATTGGAATCGCAACATGAGGGCCGTTTCAAAACTTTTATTTCTCATGATGGTGTTTTCGATTTCAAAAGTATGTACGGAACCACCGATGAAATGTTCTTTGAGAACTGGGAAAAAGGGGGCCCTTACTGGGATAAGAATAATGCAATAGCACAACGTTCTTTCAGCCAATCGCCCAGCAATTTTGTTGATAAATGGAATACACCAATTATGATTATACAGGGAGGAAGAGATTACCGTGTACCGATTGAACAAGGCCAGGGCGCATTTCAGGCAGCACAGCTAAAAGGAATCAAAAGCCGGTTCCTCTATATCCCCGATGAAAACCATTGGGTGCTAAGCGCACAGAATGCATTGGTATGGCAGCGTGAGTTTTATAAATGGCTGGATGAAACATTGAAGTAGAGGATTGTTTAAATTAGTTAAAAGGGTTAAAATAGTAAAGTGAGGTATATACTTCTCTAACTATTGTAACCCTTTTAACTAATTTAACTCTTTCAAAAACTATTGAGCATAATTCCTCGTTCCAAACAACAAACTACCAATCCTAACCATTGTACCCCCCTCTTCAACAGCCATCTGATAATCACCGCTCATTCCCATACTCAAAATCGTCCATTGTCCATTCACCATTGCCCATTCACCACACAAATCAAACAATGATTTCAAATACCGGAACTCTCCTCTCACTTTTTCTACATCATCACTAAACGAAGCCATTCCCATCAATCCGCAAATGCGCACATTTTTCAATTCGTGAATATTATTTTTTACATCTCCCAGTTCTGCTTCATCCATCCCAAATTTGGTTTCTTCCTGGGCAATATGTACCTGCAATAAACAATCGATCACACGGTTACATTTGGCGGCTTGTTTATTGATCTCTTTCAACAATTTAAAACTGTCAACACCATGAATTAAGTAGACAAATGATGCTATGTATTTTACTTTATTGCTTTGCAAATGCCCGATAAAATGCCAGTTAATATCAGTTTGTAAAACGGCTTGTTTGTCTACAAGTTCCTGCACGTAATTCTCTCCAAAATCTTTTTGCCCCAAATCATATAATGCCTGAATATCTTCATTTGGTTTGGTCTTGCTCACAGCAACCAGGATAACCTGTTTTGCAGTAAGCTCTTCTTTGATCTCTTTGTATTTCTCTACATTAACTGCCATCAGTTCTTTTTTACAAAATTAATTACCCTTTTTACTTCATCTGTTCCTTGCTCATCTGTTCAATATTCATTTTTTTTCTCCACGCCAAATTTTCCAGCAACAATAAATTATTATATGCCGGGCAGAAATAATAAAACTTCCCCACTCCTGCTCCCCCCATCCATTGTTTCAAAGGATCGGGCAACATGGAAGCCATATTGGCAATAAAGAATGAAAATGACTCATCTTCTACCAATTCTTCCATTGATCCTGCTGTATAGGTTTTATGATCTGTAACATGGATACCCCATCTCAATAAAGAAGTACTTAACATCACATCATCCATAAAAACAGTTGATTTTGCCAAAGCCTCTTTTGTTTCTTCAATCAATTGTGGTTTAAATTTTTCCAGTGATGGAATATTTTTCACAGACATTAACCTTGAAACATGGTACAGAATATTCGGAAGCTTACTGTAATGAGGAGATACATATGGGGCATCGGTGATGTGTTTTTTTTCAGTCAATACTTTTTCTATTAACTGTAAACTGGCAGAATCAGCGGCCGTCCATACAAGGTTATATTTTTGAACAAAGTAGAGAATATTTGTAAGTACGCATACATCAAAATCAACCGGCATTTTTTTTCCAAACCAGGTTGAGTAAGCGCCAATGTTTTTATAATCTTTAAATGTATTTCTAATTTTTTTTTGTCCATTATTGGCAAATAACTGCATCAGAGCATGTATTTCTTTTGCAGTTGATTGAGAAGCCTGTAATGCCAGAAGCATGATTATTGTATCATCCAGGTCATCGGGTAATGCCTGGCTTTTATCCAACACATTCATCCAACCAGCATTTGGAAAGATTTGTGGTGTATCTGTTGGCCAGAAATTATAGGTATTTCTTCCTTTTCGATTTTGAAATTTTTCATATATCGGCAAAGTGTTATCAATGATCTTATCAACCTGCTTTTGTTGTGAGGCAGATAATTGTGGTTTGATATCTTCCAATGTAAAAGCGATCAATCCTGTATAAAATCCATTGATATCTGCTTTCTGTCGGTCTTTATTCAACGCATATAAACGATAGGAAGGAAACATTCCTTTAGGAAAAACACTACTTTCCGAAGATTGTAGCTGATGAATTCTGTTCAAAAGATTACCCATCATTATACTGTCATTCGCAAATGGTTTTGCTAATGACAATATGAAGAAACCAATAAGCAGTTTTATTTTGAGTGAACAATTCATAGTAAGTTATACGAAAGTACAATGGTTACTGATTGATTCCTTGGATGAGATAAATAATAGGGCAAAAAATAGCCGCAGATTCGCGATTACATCTTTCATTATCTGCGAATCTGCGGCTATTGTTTATTTGTTTACTAGTAGACCAGTAAACGAATAAACAAAAAATTACTTCAAAATACTCCTGCTGATCACAATCCGTTGAACTTCGCTCGTTCCTTCATAAATCTGCGTAATCTTGGCATCGCGCATCAATCTTTCCACATGATATTCTTTTACAAAACCATAACCTCCGTGCACCTGAACCGCTTCTGTGCTGATCCACATCGCGGCTTCACTGGCAAATACTTTAGCCATGGATGAACTGAGGGTATAATCAATCTTGTTATCTTTTTCCCAGGCAGCTTTCAAACATAATAAACGGGCCGCTTCTACTTTAGTGGCCATATCTGCCAGTTTAAACTGAATGGCCTGGTGATGCATGATCTCCTTGCCAAATGCCTTACGCTGTTTGCTGTAAGCCAATGCCAGTTCATACGCACCACTGGCTATACCCAGTGCCTGTGAGGCAATACCAATACGCCCTCCTGCCAATGTTTTCATTGCAAATTTGAAACCAAAACCGTCTTCGCCAATGCGGTTTTCCTTTGGCACTTTTACATCAGTTAGCATGATGGAATGTGTATCACTTCCACGAATCCCTAACTTGTTTTCTTTGGCTGCTACGGCAACACCGGGAGAATTTTTTTCTACAATAAACGCATTGATACCATGGCTTCCTTTTCCAGGATCTGTTTGAGCGATCACCAAATACACCGAAGCCGAAGAACCATTGGTAATCCAGTTCTTGGTTCCATTGATCAGGTAATGATCGCCTTTGTCTTCAGCCGTTGTTTGCTGACTGGTAGCATCACTTCCCGCTTCAGGCTCGCTTAATAAAAATGCACCAATGTATAATTCGCCGTCTTTTATTCCTTGTGCCAAAGGCGTTAAATATTTTTGTTTCTGTTCTTCTGTTCCAAAGGTTTCAAGTCCCCAGCAAACAAGGCTATTATTAACACTCATGCAAACACTGGTACTGGCATCAATTTTACTGATCTCTTCCATTGCCAGCACATAGCTTACGGTGTCCATTCCCGCACCACCATATTTAGGATCAACCATCATCCCCATAAAGCCCAATTCAGCCAGTTTCATTACCTGTTCGCGGGGAAACTGCTGTTTTTCATCACGATCAATCACGCCCGGCAAACATTCATTTTTTGCAAAATCACGGGCCGCTTTCCGGATCATCAGGTGTTCTTCACTCAGTTCAAAATGCATAGAATTGTTATTTGAGTTGCAAAAATAAGCTAACAGGTGTTAGGATATGTTTTTGTGGGGGATTATTTTGTTAACAGGGGCGATTGGATAAATACAAATCATCTATTTATATTACCCCGTTACACCTCCTCCAACAAAATGACTTCCTGCGGAATTGATTTTATTGTCCCCTCCTGAGAGGAGGGGAATGCTTTATTTTCTTTTACAACGATGTCCTCCTCTCGTCCCAGTAGGGGACAATTATTTTAAAGCAAAGCTTTAAAATAATTGGGGGAGGTTACTTAAAAATATTTTTTCTGCAAATTAAACAACACACTCCTATCCAAATCATTGATCCTTTTCGTAGTATCCTGTAAAAAATGTCTTTTAAAAGAGCGTATCGCAGCAGTAGTATCCTTTACATCATACCCAACAATACGTAATGCCTGAATATGGTTGAACCCCGCTGGTATAGTATCTCTTTTATCATCAAACCATAAACCAAAACCTTTCTCAGCTAATTTTTTCCATGGAAAACGCCAGTTAGGATCGTTCTTACGGGTGGGGGCAATATCTCCATGTCCAATAAAATTAGCAGCAGGAATAGTGTAGTCTTTTTTTAATCTGGCCAGTAAACTAATCAGGCTGTTAATCTGCAAACTATCGAAAGGTTCAAAACCCGTATTATCTAACTCAATACCAATAGAGGATGAGTTGATATCGATCAGATTTCCCCACTTGCTTACACCGGCATGCTGAGCGCGTAAATAATCATTCAGCATGTGATGAACCGTTCCATCCTTACAAATCACATAATGTGCACTTACAGCAGATTTAGGTGTAGTAAAGGTTCCCAGTGTTTGATCACAGGAATTTTGCGCGGTATGGTGAATGATCACAAAATTGGGTTTGCGGATCCCAAAATTGGTAGTACCTACCCAGAATGGAGGCATTTTTATAGTATCATTGATCGGATCAACAGGTTCCTGTAAGATCAGTTTGGTATATTCTTTTACCTGTTTACGATAGGCTTTGTTGGTAGTGCTATAGGGTTTAGGGCTACAAGCATACACAACGAAAACAACAATAATGATCACACTAAAAAAAGAAAGGTTTCGCATAATAAAAATCAAAAATGAAATAAATAGTTTACACAGGTTTTTGCGCATGTAGTTTTTTCTGAACACGTTTATTTAAATAATACAACATCACAACCGCCAGTAACATGGAACCAATTACAGTATAACCTAAGGTATCATAACGTTCCAGTTTACCGGAACTGGTTTGCACAACAATCAGTCCTGCAATGATAGAAGCAATACCGCCTGAGATCTGTTGGGTGGATGAATTGATACTCATAAATGCACCTCTGTCTTTCGCATCAGGCACTGCAGTAAGCAATGCCGATGAAGCGATCATACGTGATGAGATCCCGATGAATAAAATCACATTTAAAGTGATCAACTCCCATAATGGCGTAACACCTAAATGAGTATAGATGGCAACCATACTGATACTGATCACAGAACCAATACAGAAAATATTGAACTTGCCAATCTTGTCACTCAACTTACCCGTTAACGGCCCAAAAAGTATTGAGAATGCACCTGTGATCAAATAGATCATTGGTAACTGTGCTAATGTAATTCCAAGGTTATGAATACTATAGGCACTTCCAAATGGCATCAGCATAAAACCACCGGTTGCCAATAATGTAGTTGCAAAAAATGCTTTTGCATAATCAGGTCTGGTAATGGTTGCCAGTAAATGATGAAATGCATTCTGATCGATTCTTAGATGAAGGTGTTTGTCTACCGGTTTTAATTTGATAAACATCACAATACCCAAAATGCTTCCCGCACCCGCAATCATCCAGAACGGTGCATGCCAGCCAAAGCTATTCGCCAGCATCAATCCAATAGGTAACCCTAATACCTGACTTGCGGCAAATGACATCTGTACAAATCCCATCACCCTTCCCCTCACTTCCATTTTAAACAGATCGGTAATGATCGCAAAACTTACAGACCCTATCACACCACCAAATATGCCTGTTACAATTCTTGCCCCTAATAATAATTCATAACTGGGCGCAATTGCACAAAGAACAGTTCCTAAAATAAAGCCGGTATAAAAGAACATCAGCAGTTTCTTACGGTCAAACTTATCTGCAAAACCAGCTGTTAATAAACCTGAGATACCGGCACTAAAAGCATACGCGGATACTACCATTCCAAACTGGGAGGTGGTTACATTCAGCTTCTCCATTAAAATAGCACCCAACGGCGATAATACCATAAAATCCAGTATTACCGTAAACTGCAGTAACGATAATATTGCGATCACAAATACCTGGTAAGAAGTAAATATTTTTTCTTTGGTTGGTTGAGTTGTATCCATATGTTTTGTTTAGCCTAACGGCACTTAAAGCCTAAAGATATTACTCAACCTTTCATCTATTTCAAAAACTGCCGCCTATCTTTGAAATAAACAGATTCTATGTCATTAAATCTTGGCAGAACCTCATTCGGCAATCCGGCAAATACCGGAAACGTATTAACCCGTGAAGCCACAGAAGAACTTTTTAATAGCTGGGTACTCAATCCTAAATTAAAAACACATATGCAACAGGTTGCCTGGCTGATGAAATGCTGGGCTGATGAAAAAGTAAATCTCGATGAAGCAGGGCAATGGAAATGGGAAATGGCAGGTCTTTTACACGATGCCGATTGGGATCAATGGCCCGATCTGCACTGTAAAAAGATCATTGAAGAACTGGAACAAAGAAATATAGACCCCGAAATCATCCGCGCCATTGCTTCTCACGGACACTTACATTTTGGTGTAGAACCTGTTACGCAAATGGATAAGATGCTATATGCATTTGATGAATTATCCGGATTGATCCACGCCTACTCACTCATGCGCCCCGGCGGATATGAAGGCATGGAAATCAAAGGAATCAAAAAACGGTTAAAAGAAAAATCCTTCGCAGCCAATGTTTCCAGAGAAGATATTAACGATGCCTGTGAAAGAGCCGGAATACAACTGGATGATCTGTTAGCCTTTATTATTCCAAGGCAGGCTGGTATAAGCTCACGAGTTTTGTAAACCAAATAGTCAAGCTATTTAGTCATACCGTAAATTATAAACGAAATCTAATCAGTCCCTGTGTAGGGGCCTCCTTTGGGTTCGGTGTCGAGCGAAGCGTTAACAGATCAGATCATGCGAAACAGATCTGATCAGAGGCCAAAGTAGCCCGGGAACAGAGACGAGGCCCAGCGGCCGAGAGCGATACAAAATATCGAATAACAGTGTGTTGCAAAACAAAACCATCACAAGTCACAAAATGGAACAACATTTTCTCAAAGCCGATTACTGGAACACCCGCTACCAGCAAAACCAAACCGCTTGGGATATCGGCTATATCTCCACCCCCATCAAAGAATACATAAACCAGTTAACCGAAAAAAACTTACGCATCCTCATCCCCGGCTGTGGCAATGCTTACGAAGCAAAATATTTATTAGAGAAAGGTTTTACCCATATTACTGTTGTTGATATTTCTACCACATTAACAGAGCAACTAAACAATTCATTAACTGCAGAAGAAAAACAAAAAATACATATTATCACAGATGATTTTTTTGAGATAGAAGGGAAATACGACCTGATGATCGAGCAAACATTTTTCTGCGCCATTGATCCTTCTTTGCGACATCAATATGTTGTAAAAACAGCTTCCTTACTTTCTGAAAAAGGAAAACTGGCCGGATTATTATTTAACCGAAATTTCGAGAATAGCCCACCATTTGGCGGTGATGAAAATGAATACAGGCAACTTTTTTCCATGCATTTCCGTATGAAGTGTTTGGATGCCTGTTACAATTCTATTCCGGCGAGAGCAGGCAATGAATTGTTTCTGATAGCAGAAAAATTAAATACCGAAACGCAGTAAGTAAATCTATAAACCACAAAATTAAGTACG
>CANBSW010000037.1 GCA_947372235.1 Chitinophagaceae bacterium
ACTACCTGTTCAATAAAACCGTCTTCACCAACAGATGCTACACCAAAATTTCTTGGGTCATCTACTTTCTTAATGCCCAGCATACTGTAAGGACTGTTCACCACTTCTTTCACATCATACTCACAAATGGTATCGCCCAATGCAACAAACACTTCATCATCGCCTACAATATTGCGGGTAAGTTCAATGGCATGTCCGGTTCCCTGGCGTTCGTTTTGAAAAACAAAATGTGTGGTAAGATCGGGATAGGTCTGTTTTACATAGTCCTGGATCTTCTCCCCCAGATAACCTACAATAAAAATGAACTCGTTGATCCCTGCTTCGTGTAACTGATCCACAATAAAACTGAGGATGGTTTTACCGGCAATCGGTATCAATGCCTTGGGTTGGGTATAGGTATGGGGCCTTAATTTGGTACCTGCTCCGGCCACGGGAATGATCGCTTTCATGGGGGTCTTTGGTTTTGGAAATAGTGCCGGTTCTTTACTCACATTGCCTTTGCGTCAGTCAGACACATTTCCGCGAAGGCGCAAAATAGGAAAAACTGCTTAGAGGGCAAGGTTTGGGGGAAAAGAAAGAAGGATAAGAAGCAAGGTCCAAGGGTCAAGGGGCAAGATTCAAGGAACAAGAATCAAGAAACAAGGGCTCGAGAATAATATATGATGACAACTAAAGGCAGAATTTTCACATTATTAATAATCACATATATTTTATTAACATCCATCCCCTTGAATCTTGTGCCTTGAATCTTGAACCTTGCCTTCTTGCACTTATCTTTGCCGCAAAATCATCAAATAATGCAAAGAGATACCCTGGTTTTTGACCTGATCAAACAGGAACTGGAAAGACAACGTCATGGAATTGAACTGATTGCATCAGAAAACTTTACCAGTTTGCAGGTAATGCAGGCAATGGGTGGGGTTATGACCAATAAATATGCGGAAGGATATCCCGGCCGCCGTTATTATGCCGGTTGTGAGATTGTTGACCAAACCGAGCAATTGGCGATAGATCGTTTAAAACAGATCTTCAATATAGAGTATGCCAACGTACAGCCCCATAGTGGTGCGCAGGCAAATGCAGCCGTTGCGTTAGCCGTTCTGCAACCGGGCGATGCTATTTTGGGATTAGACCTGAGCATGGGAGGACATCTTACCCACGGTTCTGCTGTTAACTACAGCGGTAAATTATATAAACCGAATTTTTATGGTGTAACACGTGAAGGTGGATTGGTGGATTATGAAATGCTGGAAGCCAAAGCGCGTGAAGTAAAACCAAAGATGATCATATGCGGTGCGAGTGCTTATAGCCGTGATTGGGATTATGAGCGTATCCGCAAAGTAGCTGATGAAGTGGGTGCATTGGTAATGGCAGATATTGCACACCCTGCAGGATTGATCGCCAAGAAATTATTGAATGATCCGTTTGACCATTGTCATTTTGTAACCTCTACTACCCATAAAACTTTGCGCGGCCCACGTGGCGGTATCATTATGATGCGCAAAGATTTTGAAAATCCGTTTGGATTGAAAGATGTGAAAGGCAATATACGTATGATGAGCAACCTGATGGATATGGCTGTATTCCCCGGCATACAGGGCGGACCGCTGGAACACGTGATTGCTGCAAAGGCAATTGCCTTCGGCGAAATACTGACTGATGAGTTTGGTGATTATGCTAACCAGGTTTTGAAAAATTCTCAGGCATTGGCCAAAGCATTGGTGGCTAAAGAATATCAGATCATCAGTGGTGGAACGGATAACCATTTGGTGTTGATTGATCTTCGCAATAAAAATATCAGCGGTAAAAAAGCAGAACAGGCTTTGGTGCTGGCAGATATCACTGCCAATAAAAACATGGTTCCTTATGATGATAAGAGTGCCTTTGTAACATCAGGTATCCGCCTAGGTGTTCCGGCCATCACTACCCGAGGAATGAAGGAAGAGCACATGGATTTTGTGGTGAATGCGATTGATAAGGTGCTGATGAATGCTGATGATGCACAAATTGTAGCTGCTGTGAAAAAAGATGTGAACGATTTTATGACACAGTTTGTTTTATATCCTGAGCTGGGGTAGATTGGTTAAATTGGGTTAAAGAAGTTAAGGTAGTTAGACCGGTTGTATGATCGGTCTAATTTAATTTAAAAATAAGTCTATGATACAACGTATGCAAACCTTATGGTTACTGGCTGCCGCAGCTTGTGGCTTTACCAGTTTAAAGCTTCCTTTCTATATTGGCAGCATTGGTAATGCACCCGCTGAAAGTTTTACCGGTATGAGCAATACTTTGTTGATGATATTAATTGTTGCGGCTGCAATTCTTGCATTAGTTACCATTTTTCTATATTCCAACAGGCCACTTCAAATGAAACTGGCTTTTGCAGGATTGGGTATCAGCATTCTCAATATTGTTCTGTATTTTGTTGATAGTAAGAAATACGATACCGGCGGCATCGCATTTTTTTGTGTGATCAGTTTTTTGATCCCATTTCTTTTCGTGTTTGCTTTGAGAGGAATTTATAAGGATGAGAAGCTGGTGAAGAGTGTGGATAGGTTGAGGTAATATCGAACAAGGAATATCGAATGATGAAGTAAAATAAAAGAGCCCCTTTTCAAAATGAAAAAGGGCTCTTTTGTAATGCCACTGCGAAGAACGAAGCAGCCTGTGTCTCAAATAATATTTTGACTGATAAAAAACAGATTGCTTCGTTCCTCGCAATTGACGCTCATATGCTTTACTTCACCATTCAATATTCCTTGTTCGATATTCATCATTCCTACAGAAACCTCCCCGTATAACTCTCCTTCACCTTCTTAATCCCCGCCGGAACTCCTGCATACACAAGGTTGCCTCCTGCATCCCCCGCTTCGGGACCAAGATCAATAATCCAGTCAGCTGATTTAATTACATCGGTATTGTGTTCAATCACAATTAATGAATGGCCCTGCTCTATCAATGCATTGAATGAGCCCAATAATTTTTTTATATCATGAAAATGTAAACCGGTGGTGGGCTCATCAAAAATAAACAGCATATGGCCAATGCCTTTTCCTTTGCCCAAAAAGCTCGCAAGTTTTACACGTTGTGCTTCACCCCCACTCAAGGTATCGCTGCTTTGGCCGAGTTTGATGTAGCCCAGACCTACATCCTGCAAGGGCTGTATCGCATTTTTGATTGGTTTCTCTTCTTTAAAAAAATCGATGGCTTCATCCACACTCAATTCCAAAATATCAAAAACAGATTTGCCATTGTATTGTACATCCAGCACTTCTTCTTTAAACCGTTTGCCACCGCATGATTCGCAGGTAAGGTGCACATCAGCCAGAAACTGCATTTCTACTACCTGTTCACCTTCACCTTTACAGGTATCGCAACGGCCACCATCTACATTGAATGAAAAATGTTTGGGAAGAAAGCCACGTGTTTTAGACATCGGCTGTTTTGCAAACAGATCACGGATATGATCATATGCTTTGATATATGTGATAGGATTACTGCGCGATGATTTACCGATCGGGTTCTGGTCTACCATTTCTATCTGCGAGATATAATCCACATCGCCACTGATGTTTTTATGCAGACCAACTTTTTCAGAAAACTCTCCTTTCAATTTTCGTAATGCAGGAACCAATACCTGTTTGATCAATGTTGTTTTTCCACTACCGCTCACACCGCTCACTACACATAAAGTATTCAACGGAAACTGAACCGTTACATCTTTTAAATTATTCTGCCTTGCATTTTCAACCGTAATACTCCGGTTCCATTTACGAACAATTTTAGGAACATCGATACTAAGTTTACCCGTTAAGTATTTCCCGGTAAGACTTTCCGGGTTTGCAACGATCTCATCATAATTACCTACAGCTACAACTTCTCCACCCAAATGCGATGCCAGTGGTCCCATATCAATAATATAATCCGCTTCACGCATCATCATTTCATCATGCTCAACCACAACAACGGTATTACCCAGATCGCGTAATGATTTTAAAACACTGATCAATCGTACCGTGTCACGCGAATGCAAACCGATAGATGGCTCATCCAATATATATAATGAGTTGGTAAGATTACTTCCCAAACTTCTGGTTAACTGTATACGCTGGCTCTCTCCACCACTTAACGAATTGGCTAAACGATTCAATGTTAAATAACCCAATCCCACATCGATCAAAGTTTGTAAACGCTGATGAACTTCAATCAAAATTCTTTTGGCCACCTGCTGATCATGTTCTGATAATTGTAAGGCATCAAACCATGTCTTCAAATCCTTCACTTGTAACTCACACAATTCGCCAATATGCTTAGTGCCAACCTGTATATACAATGCTTCCTTACGCAAGCGATAGCCATTGCAATCAGGGCAGGCTGTTCTTCCGCGGTACCTGCTTAACAACACGCGGTATTGTACTTTGTATAAATTCTGTTCTACTTCTTTAAAGAAATCATTCAAACCCTGCACAATTCCTTCACCCCTCCATAGTTGATTGTATTGTTCTTTGGTAAGATCAATAATGGGTTTATGAATAGGGAAATCAAACTTTCCCGCATTCTTTACAAACTGCTCGCGCCACCAACCCAGCTTATCTCCTTTCCATGGCGCAACGGCACCCTCATAAACACTCAGGCGTTTATCAGGAATCACAAGGTCTGCATCAATACCCAATACCTGACTAAAGCCTTCACAGGTAGGACAAGCACCATACGGATTATTAAATGAAAATAAATTCGGCACCGGTTCTTCAAACTGAATACCATCCAGCTCAAATTTATTGCTGAAGTGTAAGAGCCTGGTATTATCCACTTCCACATACATTTCTCCTTCGCCTTCATAAAAGGCAGTGCCGATGGAATCGGATAAACGATGGAGATCGTCTTCATCGAAATCTTTCGTTACAATTCTGTCGATCAAAACGTGAGTCGTGAGTCGTGAATCGTGAGTGGGTAATTTTTTCCTGAGGTCTTTATCATTCAATTCCAAGAGTTCTTCGATCCTGATTATTTCGCCTGCTTTATTACTCACGACTGACGCCTCACAACTCACGTCTCCCTCCTCACGATAATACATCCTCGAAAACCCTTTCTGCATCAATATATTCAGCTCTTCCCTTGTTTCGCGTTTGGCATGTTGTTTAAAAGGAACAATGATCACTACTTTGGTTCCTTTGGGTAATTGTTGAATGGCATTCATCACATCAGCCACATCATCTTTTTTCACTTCTTTGCCACTGATGGGTGATATGGTTTTTCCTGCACGCGCAAATAACAAACGCAAGTAATCATAAATTTCCGTCATGCTGCCAACGGTGCTGCGTGGCGTTCTGGTAATTACTTTTTGTTCGATGGCAATGGCGGGGCATAAGCCTTTGATATAATCCACATCCGGCTTTACCATTCTTGCCATAAACTGGCGTGCATAAGCACTTAAACTTTCGGCATAACGGCGCTGACCTTCTGCAAATAGTGTATCAATGGTGAGTGATGATTTGCCACTGCCGGATACTCCCGTAACAACAATCAATTGATTACGCGGGAAACTTACGGTCACATTTTTAAGGTTATGAACGCGTGCGCCTTTCACAACAATGTTGCCTGAATCATCTTTTGTCCGCTCAAGTTTTGCGGTCTTTGTTTTTGTTGCCATACGTATGCAATGTAAACAGATTATGGAAGGATAAGTTCAAAAGAGGTCAAAAATTGCACAATTTTTTAGCAAAATTTTTCGCTTTTCAGAAATGGTTTTCATAATGTGCCGACTCTAAAAATGTGCATAACCCCAACCCCTGAAAACATTCTTTTCCACAAAAAATTTGTGATATGAAAAGATGTATAATTTGTCGTTGAATGATAATGAGTTAGTTCAGGAGCACTCAATAAAAAGTTCTATCCAATACCCTGAATTTGTGAAAACCTGACTCAAAAAAAACCTTATGCGAACCTTAGACCACGCGTCTGACACAGAACTGATACGGGCTTTTCAAGACGGCGATACCGCTGCCTTTGAAACCCTTATCTACCGGTATAAGGATAAGATATTTACTTCCATTCAATTCTTTGTAAAAGATAATTACCTGGCCGAAGATCTTTTCCAGGATGTGTTTATTAAGATCATAGATACCCTTAAGAACAAACGTTATACAGAAGAAGGCAAATTTTTACCATGGGCATTACGCATTGCTCATAACCTTTGTGTAGACTATTTCAGAAAAGTTAAACGCACTCCTGCAGTACGCACCAGTGATAATCAGGATATTTTTGAAGTATTACAAATTTCTGAAGAAGGCCCCGACAGTAAGATCATGCAGGGACAAAGCCATGAACGTGTTCGCAAAATGCTGGATTTATTACCGGAAGAACAACGCGAGATTATTGTGCTGCGCCATTTTGCCAATTTGAGTTTTAAAGAGATCGCCCTCATCACTAATTGCAGTATTAACACCGCTTTAGGCAGAATGCGTTACGGATTGATTAACTTACGCAAGATGATGATCGAAAAACAAATCGCACTATAACATATTATCCAATCGATGAAAAGATCACGACCCTTCATATTTTTTATGAGGGGTTACTTTTTTTAATTAGGAATTAAAAATTAATAATTAGTTCACCCTATATTAAGAAATACTCACCCTAAATCAAGCTTGCCCGGCAGAGGCCAACCGCTTTGTAGAAACGATCAAATTGTAGAGTATTTGGCCCGGTAGGGCAATATTGTTAAGTTAAGAAGATTTGACGCAAAGAAAAATAAGGGAGCAAAGTCGCAAAGAAACGCTCTTTGCTGCTTTGCTCCCTTGGCGACTTTGCGTGAAACTTCTATTTATGATCTTAACTTAATAACATGGCCCGGCAGGGGTTGCCCTAAACTTTTTCCAAAATTATACAATATGCATAGCCGCGGTGTTATGCACCTACCGGGGCAAGGAATCGCCGTCGCAAGTATTGGCACTTACAACAATTATTTATTTTGTGTGAAGGTATCTTTCCCACACTGCAACCATTTCAAATACTCTTTCGCATCCGGTGTATAACCAACGGGGTTGTTGAGTAAGCGTTCTTTGGTATCTACTAATACATATAGAGGCTGCGTAGTCTGGTCAAAATTTTCGGCTTCAAATGTGGCCCATTTATCACCGATGGTGATAATATCTTTGGTTGTTCCGCTCTTGGTTTTGTAATTCATGATACGGAGCTCGGCAGGTAAATTTTGTTTATCATCTACATATAAAGAAACGAGGATATAATTTTCTTTGATGTACGCATATACATCAGGCTGCGTCCAAACATTCTCTTCCATTTTGCGGCAGTTAACGCAGGCCCATCCGGTAAAGTCGAGCAAGAGTGGTTTGTTCTGTTGTTTGGCCAGCTCCAGTGCTTTTGCATAATCATTGATCACATTGGCTTCAAGGCCTTTGCCATGCACATTATCCTTTCCATAAATACTATAACTGAATGGTGGCGGAAAGCCGCTTAATAATTGGAGGTTGGCATATTTGGTTTGTGTAACACCGGGCAATAAATAAAGTGTGAACAATAAAGCCAATATACCCAATGCTTTTCTTCCCTTACTTATTTTCATGCCTTTGTAATCGTGTGGCAAACGGAGAATGCCAAACAGATACAATGTTAATCCTCCACCGATAAGGATCCATATTCCGATAAACACTTCACGCTTTAATAAACCCCAGTGTTGCACAAGATCTGCATTGGATAAAAACTTGAAAGCAAGTGCAAGTTCTAAAAAGGCCAATACTTTTTTCACTGTATCCAACCATCCACCGGATTTTGGTAATGATTGTAACCACTCAGGGAAAATGGCAAACAAAGCAAAAGGCAATGCCAGAGCCAATCCAAATCCTGCAAGTCCTGTTGTTAATTGCCATGCACCACCACTTAATGATCCTACTAACAATGAACCTAATATCGGACCTGTACAAGAAAAAGAAACAATGGCCAATGTTAGCGCCATAAAAAATATTCCGCCAATACTTCCCAATCCACTTTTCGAATCTGCTTTACTGGCAATATTGCTGGGTAGCGTTAATTCAAAATAACCAAAGAAAGAAAGTGCGAAGAAAATAAAGATCACAAAGAATACAATATTCAACCATGAATTGGTAGAGATATTATTAAAGATCTCCGGTTGCACATTTCCCAACACATGAAAAGGAACGCTCGCGAGTAAATAAATTAAAAAGATAAAGAACCCATACAATGCACCATTGCGAATGGCCTGTTTACGGTTAGATGCTCTCTTAGTAAAGAATGAAACTGTAACAGGGATCATCGGAAACACACATGGAGTAAGCAATGCGATCAATCCACCTAAAAATCCCAATAAAAATATTGACCAGATCCCATTACTTGCCACATCATTCTTCTTACCACAATCCTGCAAGGGTTTATTGATATCGATGGATGCAAGTTTGATCTGTGCCGTTTCTGCTGCTGCAACAGCACCGCCTTCCAGACTAACTTCAAATGGTTGCTCGGATGCAGTAAACTGATCAGTTCCTTTTCCCAAACTGGCAGTGATGTTTCCTTTTAAAGTTGCCGGAATAAATCCAATGATCTTTAACTGTTGTTTTACTTCAATGGTTCCGGTAAAAACGTTCAGTTTCTTATTCTCAAAAATGGGGTCAGCAAAAATTTCTGCTGTTTTATCAAATGCAATGGCATTTAATAATTGTGCATTTTCATAAGCCGGAACAAATTTTACGGGGTCTAATCCTTCCTGTGTTGGATTGCTCCCATACACATGCCATCCCGCGGGAATCGTGGTTTTGGAAACCAACTCATACAAACCATTCCCTATCTTTTTGGATTGTGTTGTCCATTTTAATAAACTATCTGTTTGTGCAGATACAATTACAACTGAACACAATACCACCCAGAGTAGGAATATTTTTTTCATTACCGGCTTTTAGATTATTGAAGTTTCAGGTCGAATGATTTTTTTACTGGCGGTAAACACTGGCTGTCATCACACACCATGTATTCAACAGTACCGCTTATATTGGTTTTGATACCGGCTTTTACTTTCACGGTTTGTACAAACTGCACCTGTTCTGAGTAGAACAATACATTAGTATTAAAATTTTTGTCGAATACTTTTTCCAGCTTACCTATTTCTTTTACCGTACCATTTTTGGTGATCAATGGATTGGGTTTCATAGAGATCGTGGTGGGAACCGGGCCACCCTTACCTGTATTCTGAGAATAGATATGCCACGGGCTTTCAACGGTTGCCGTTAATACAATATCGTAAGTATCTGCTGTTTTCTTTTTAGCCTGATAATCCCAGCTAACCGGGTTTTTTGGCTGACTGAATGCTCCGGCTACAATTGCAAAAGAAAACAGGGTAAACATGATTTTTTTCATAATAATAACTTCAATATAAAGAGATAGACGTAAGACAGATCGTTGCCTTACAAATCAGATTAATTCAATCCTAATAAGTTAAACACTTTAACACCATCCAGGTTGCTCATGGCTTCTGATGAGGCACGTTCAGGGTGTGGCATCATTCCAAAAACATTATTGTTCCTGTTTCTGATACCTGCAATATTTCTGATGGCTCCGTTTGGATTGGCGGTATCGCTGATATTTCCATTCTCATCACAATAGCGGAAAATTACTTGTCCATTGGCCTCCAGTTCGTTCAGTGTTGCTTCATCGGCATGATATCTTCCTTCGCCATGGGCAACGGGTATTTTTAATGCCTCCCCATTTTCCTGTTTGATGAATACATTCTTGCATACAAATTGCTGGTTTGCATTTTGCAGCAATACGCCCGGTAATAAACCGCTTTCGCATAAGATCTGAAAACCGTTACATACACCCAGCACTTTACCACCTTTATTGGCAAACTCGATCACACTCTGCATCATTGGACTAAAACGTGCAATGGCTCCGCAGCGCAGGTAATCTCCATAAGAGAATCCACCGGGCAGAATGATACAGTCCTCGGTAGTAAACATACTCAGGTCTTTATCTTTATGCCAAAGCATGATCACTTCTTTACCAAGATCTTTTTCAAGGGAATCCTGCATATCTCTGTCGCAGTTAGATCCCGGAAATACAACAACGCCAAATTTCATAGTGTAACTTTTAACCTGAATAAGCAGGGTGGTTTAAGGCCGTAAAGATAACGCCTGACCCGTTAAGACATGGCTAATTTTTAATGAATAGCCAGTTATTGTAAATGATCACAAGTACAGATAGCCAAAACAGAATATTTGGCAATACCAGTCTTCTGGGATAAGAAAATGTATTCCCGGCAAATGCTGCCAGTGGAACCAGGCTCATTAAAGCAGATTCGATACCTGCATGAAGAAATATAAAGGGAATTGGTAATAAGATCAGCAACATTACCATCATGACCCCCCAGTTTTTGCGGATCTGGATCACCATTCTTTTATTGGAGATCTGCCAGTAATACAATCCTGCCAACAAAACGATCAATAAAACAGAAAGACTGACAACCAGCGGAATACTCCATTGTGTTAAAGGAATATTAAGCTGGAGATAAGGCAGGTAGGTTGAAAATGTTTTCAAATTATCTGTCAAAAACAACCAGGAAGCAAGAAAATAATAAGGTACCAGAATTCCCATTAATAAGATCAACCATTCAGGCAGTTTAAATGGCCTTACTACTGCCAGTGCAAATAATACCACCAATATCAATATTGCCGTAGGATGATAACATACTACCGACATTCCCACAATCAAACCGGTATTAAACAACAGGTTTTTAGGTGATGGATGATTATACAAACGGCTTAGTTTGATAAATAGCCAGATCAATAAAAAATTGGCGATCAATGCCGGAGAAATATTACACCATTGAGGAAGCATTCCCGACAATAACACATAAGCCATGGCTGTAGTGTAATTGGTTGACTGAAACATCCTAAGATCACTAAGTACCATATTTAAGCGAATAGCCTGTACAAGTATTAAAACATGGTATAAAACAAAAAGCGGGGTTTGAGGAAGTGCAGAAAAATAATTTTTCAATATCATCGAGAAAACACCATCATTTGTATTAGTGATCACCAATGGGGCATTCATAAAAAAATGCAGGTGTACGCCAATACTAAGAATGACAAGAAAAAAAACATTAATGATCGATTTGTCCCGGAATAAAAAAACCACGTGTTACAGATTAAAATTCAAGTTTAGCAAAACAAGTGAACCCCCTGTACTGACAGGGAACAATAGCCTGACGTGACCCTACCTGTTTAGCATGACGAGGCATAAAATCATAGCCCCTGTCAAGATTTTTAAAGGTCGGATTTCTGTCTATCTGCCCCGCAGGTGAAATACTTTGATCTGTAAGTATCTGGGTTCTTTTTTCCTGCACATTAAAAATAAAGTGAAGCTGATCGCCGGTATTAAAAATGCCGAATCCGATGTAGTTATCCGTATTATCGTCAAATTGTGATTTCCTTACTACATTACTCCATTCCATTTTACCAGTTGGGTCGAACGATATCACAGCAATATTATCTGCATAATAACGGGTAAGGTTATTGGTATTGTTAAATGCATTGGAACGCCACCATGGATAATATCCGGAAGGGCTGTTCCAGCTGTAATAATCTACGGGTGCCCAGTATGGAGAACCATAGAGATAATCCCAGCGGTTGAGTGTGTTGCCTCTGGTACTTGTATAGGCTGATTCTGCAACCACTATAAACCCACCATCTCTCCTTAAAATAATATTCTTCAGAAAATAATCGTTGAAGGCAGTTTTTGTATTACCATCTCCTCTTGAGTCTTCACGAAATTCATCAGAGAATACGGTTGTGGCATTCAGCATTTCCTTATTCTGTTGCTTATCCCAAAGTACATAATACAATCCTTCAATATTACCTCGTTTGGTTTTGCTTAAAAAGGAACTGATCACATAATGTTTGTTGATATTGTCAACTTTGATACGGATATCATCCAGGTAAATATTACCCAGTTTGATATCGGTGATTTTCTGCAGGTCAGACTGGGCCGCCTTGGTTACAAGACTTATCTTATTAATATTGTCATTGGAAGAAGTTCCTGAAACACGTGCACAAACCAGATCTCCGTCATTGTCTAACGCAAATTCAGCCAGGAAATCATTTTTCTGCGGCATAGGTATTGCAAGTTTTGATTTTTTTTGCAAAACCAGTTCACGGTTAAACAGGCAAGTTGTAAGTACGTGCGATTTATCATTTTTAGTATTGATCTTGAATACCATGATCTTTTGTTTATCATCGCTGTTGATCACAGAATAGATCTTGGTATTGGAAGAGTAATTGACATTCTCGGTTGAATCGAGCATAACAGGATCGCCTACTTTTTTACCATTGGCATCCAGCTTTGCTGCCATACAAAACATCACATTTTTTTTCTGAAACTCATAGATCATGTACACAAAATCTGAATATTGTATGAACTCGGTATTTAATACCCTGTAATCAATAAAATCGAGTTTGGTTTTCTCAACCAGTTTCATGTCGTTATCATATGCAGAAATATAGTGGAAGTCGCGGTAATTCTTATAGACAAGGATCTTGCCATTCAGTTTACCCAAAACTTCAAAATTGAGGGTGCGCGAATCGTCTTTATCGGGTTCAGAATACGTGATCCTTTGCGAAAAACCGGTAACTGAGGCAAGCAGGAGGCAGGTAAAAAATAGAAATACTTGTTTTTTCATTTACAGATCGGCATTTATACTTCCAAAAATAAGGTTTACAGGGCTTATCGTATATAAATTAACAGTAAAAGCACAAGAGAAGGGCAATACACCAATATTTGTGTTGCCACATTGAATTTACCAATACATTTGTTATGGATTTAAAGCTTTCATCGTAATAACCCCTTTTGTGAGTAAGAACATCAACAAGGTTTCAACAGCAGGTCTGATCATCGCGCTGGGAATCATCTACGGAGATATTGGTACTTCTCCGTTATATGTTTTAAATGAAATTATTACCGGCAGAGCCATTACTGAAGAATTGATTTTGGGCTCCTTATCCTGTATCATCTGGACCCTAACCCTGCAAACCACCGTTAAGTATGTGATCCTTACCCTGAAAGCCGATAACAAAGGTGAGGGTGGTATTTTCAGTTTATACGCATTGGTTCGCCGACGCAGAAAATGGTTGGTAATACCTGCCATGCTTGGCGGTGCGGCTCTTTTAGCAGATGGAATTATTACCCCACCCATCAGTATTACTTCAGCCATTGAAGGTCTTAAACAGTTACATTCTTTAAAAGATATTGAGCAAACCACAATAGTTGGTATTGTGATAGGGATTATCTCACTTCTTTTCTTCATGCAGCAGTTTGGAACAGCTTCTATTGGTAAACTCTTTGGACCAATTATGGGTATCTGGTTTGCCATGCTGGCTGTTTTGGGATCTATCCATTTAGTAGATGATCCGGGTATTTTTAAAGCACTTAGTCCACATTATGCCATAAAATTACTAACCACTTATCCGAAAGGCTTTTGGTTATTAGGTTCTGTATTTCTCTGTACAACAGGGGCAGAAGCATTGTACAGCGATCTTGGTCACTGTGGAAGAGGTAATATCCGTGTATCCTGGGGGTTTGTAAAAAGCTGTTTAATCCTGAATTATCTTGGTCAGGGAGCATGGCTGCTGCATAATTTTCAGGGCCAGACCATTGCAGCCCAGATTATGGCTGATGGCTTTAATCCGTTTATCAGTATTATGCCGCAATGGTTTAAACTGGCGGGTATTATTATTTCAACGGTTGCTGCGGTTATTGCGAGCCAGGCATTGTTATCAGGTTCTTTTACCCTGATCAGTGAAGCCATGCGTTTGAACCTGTGGCCTAAGATGAAAATCAATTATCCTTCAGAAGAAAAAGGTCAGTTATATATACCGGGCATCAATCTATTATTGTTTATCGGTTGTGTAGGTATCGTTTTGTATTTCAGGGAATCAAAAAATATGGGTGCAGCTTATGGCTTGGCAATTACACTATGCATGATCAGTACCTCTATTTTGTTTGCGAATTTTCTGGTAAGCAGACGAACTCAATCTGTATGGATTTATGTTTACCTGATTGTTTATTTGACAATTGAGATATCCTTCCTGATCGCTAATCTTGAAAAATTCCTGCATGGCGGTTACGTAACACTGATCGTTGGCGGCGGCTTATTTGCCGTGATGTATGTTTGGTTCCGAAGCAGGAAGATCAAGAACCGATATGTGGAATTTGTTCGAATGGAACATTATATTCCCATGATACAGGAATTGAGTAATGACAAGGTCATTCCGAAATATGCCACACACCTGGTGTATATGACCAGTGCCAACAATCCGAAAGAGATCGAGCATAAGATCATTTATTCCATCCTCAATAAAAAACCCAAACGCGCTGATATCTATTGGTTTGTTCACGTAGATGTATTGGATGATCCTTATACCTGCGAATACACGGTGGAACACATTATTCCAAATGATATCATTCGTGTTGAATTCAGGGTAGGGTTCAGGGTTGAACAAAAGATCAATCTTATGTTCAGAAGAGTGGTTGAAGAACTGGTAAGCAATAAAGAAGTAAATATTACGAGCCGATATGAAAGCCTTGAGAAAAACAATGTAGTAGGAGATTTTCAGTTTATTGTATTGGAGAAATACCTGAGTCAGGATAATGAATTACCTTTCTTTGAACGGATAGTTATGAAATTATATTTCTGGCTGAAAGAGATCAGTTTGGGAGAAGAGAGAGGTTTTGGACTGGATCCCAGCAATGTAACCATTGAGAAATTTCCTTTGATCGTAGCTCCCGTTGCCAAATTTGCATTGAAACGTGTGTATCACGACAATACTGAAGAAGACGATTTTGAAAATGGATATCGCCCCTATTGAACTTCATAAATTATTACAGCAACAGCTAGTGTTTCTGGTTGATGTTCGTGAGCCATTTGAGCACGAAGAATTCAATATTGGAGGAGAACTAATACCGCTTAATGAAGTGATATCCAAAGCTGCTTCTATTCCTAAAGATCATCCCGTTATTGTATATTGTAAAAAAGGTGTTAGAAGCCAGATAGCCATCCAAAGACTGGAGAAAAAATTTGGGTTTACCAACCTCATCAATCTGAAAGGGGGGATTGATGCCTGGAAAAAAGTAATCCAATAAAATCTCTGCGAAAACTCGCCGTTCTCTGCGGCTCTGCGGTGAACCCCTTACCCATACGCAGACTGCAGCATATTATAAACCTTTTTCACCGCCGAGCCGCAGCGCTCGCAGAGTTAGGAGCAGAGATGGAATTGGTTTAATGGGATAAAAAACTGAACTTAGAAAACTAAACCTATATGCTTGCCTGCAGTTCTTCTCTATATCGCTATTGGCTATCTTGTAGTTGCTGCAATAGTATACCTTGTTCAGGAACGTTTTATTTTTAAACCCGAGAAGCTACCGCAGGATTTTGAATATAAATACGATGCTCCTTTTGAAGAATTATTTTTTGATATTGCACCGGGCATCCGCATAAACGGTCTTCATTTTTTTTGCAAAGAACCCAAGGGTGTGATCCTTTACCTGCATGGCAACTCGCGCAGTATTAAAGGCTGGGCCAAATATGCAAAAGATTTTTACCGGTATCAGTATGATGTGGTATTAGTTGATTACCGCGGCTTTGGAAAAAGTACCGGTAAAAGAAGTGAAAAAGAAATGCTGGCAGATATTCAGTTTGTATATGAAACACTCAAGGAAAAACACCAGGAGCACGATATATTGGTTTATGGAAGAAGCCTCGGCAGCGGCTTCGCTACCAAAATAGCTGCCGATAATACTCCGCGATACCTGATATTGGATGCACCTTATTTCAGTTTCTTAAAAGTGATGGAACGCTTTACGCCTTTTTTGCCACACCGCATTTTATTGCGTTATCATTTGCGTACCGATAAATGGATCAGGAAAGTGAATTGCCATACTTATATTATTCACGGAACCAGTGACAAATTAATTCCTATCAGACATAGTATAGAACTGCAAAAGATTAATCCGCATAAGATTACTCTGATACGGATACATGGCGGTGGGCATAATAACTTACCAGGCTTTAATGAGTACCACAATTTTGTAAGGGATATATTGAAGTATTGATTTTTATTTATGCGATATAGACCTTTCATTCGACCGTCATACAAATGCTTTTCTTTGAAACACACAGGAACATAGATTAAGAGCAAGGGCATATAGAAAACCTATGTTACCTAATTTCTAACCTATGTCCCTATGTGTTTCAATCACTAATCTAAAAAAATACCCGTCTTTGCTATTACCTTTGCTTCGTGAAAAATAAACAACGTCTATATAGAATTATCAAGATTGTCATTGTGTGTTATTGCCTTATAGGTACGGCTTTGTATTACCTGCAGGAAAAATTATTATTTCATCCCAAAGTTTTGGTGGCAGACAGCAGCTACCATTTTACTCAGCCATTTATTGAAACCAATATTGATCTGGATGCACAAACCAGGTTTAATATGGTACAATTTACCGTTGCTGATTCTTTGAAGAAAGGAATTGTATTGTATTTCCATGGTAATAAAGAAAACATCAACCACTATGCTGAATTTGCTGTAAACTTTACGCGAAATAACTATGAAGTATGGATGCCTGATTACCCGGGTTTTGGAAAATCTACCGGCGAACTTTCCGAAAAAGTTTTATATGAAGAAGCATTACAGGTATATAAACTGGCAAGAACCAAATACAAACCCGAACAGATCATCCTATATGGAAGATCACTGGGTACAGGCATTGCAGCACAATTGGCATCAGTAAGAGATTGTAAAAATCTGATATTGGAAACACCTTATTACAGTTTCACTTCTATGACAAGAATTTTATTCTGGATGTATCCGGTAGATGCATTGCTGCACTTTAAAATGAGAACGTATGAGTATTTACCAAAAGTAACAGCACCGGTTACTATCTTTCATGGAACCAGTGATGGGGTGATCCCTTACTTTAATGCATCACGGTTAAAAGATGTTTTAAAACCTGCCGATGAATTCATCACTATTGAAGGTGGTTCGCATAATGATCTTAATTCTTTTCCGATGATGCAGAAAAAATTAGATAGCCTGATGAAATAATAGATTGTAAAATTCACAGAAACCAAACCGTGCCTTTGTGCCTCCGTGCAGAAAATATTTTGCGCACAAAGGCACTAAGGCACGGTTTTTAAATGATCAGTTTTGAGGCGGATTCAACCCAACCCAAAACTGTATATAATCTTCCACCCTCGCATCAACAGTAGTCATACTATTAGAGTTTCGGATATTTGCCCAACCTGCTTTCCAGAAGTTCATTTTAAAAATCATTTTCTTGATGCTCTCATCTAAATAAGATTTATCCTCATCAAAATATTTCAAGGTTCTTGATCCATCACTTCGGGCAAACTGTGTAGCAGACACTTTAATAAAATGCGGCTGAATGGGTGCGCCCTCCTTATCAATTACAAAAGAAAAATAAACACGAAGGTATTTTGAAGTATCCCCATTGGCAATGGCTTTGGTTAACACACTGTCAAACCCGGCAAAATGGGTAAAATAAAAATGCTGCAAAGAGTCTATCCCAAAAGGAAATACAGGAGGTTTTGCAATTCTTCTTGCATCGAAAGCATAATCCTCAATTAAATGAGAATCGCTTTTGGGTCTGTTAGTCTGAGAAAAAGAAGTTAAAGAAGAAATGACAAATACGTAAACCAAAAGTGTTTTCATACAATAACAGTTTCACAAATGAACAATTTCATTTTGATAACCACAAGCGTATTTACACCTACCCTTGCGGCGGGTTAATACCTACCCAAAACTGAATAAAATCATCCACTTTGGCTTCTACACGAACATCATTATATAATCCCGGTTTCCAGATGATCATTTTGGATACCATTTCTTTAATCAGTTTATCCAGGTATTTTTTATCCTCATTAAAATATTTGATCGTTTTGGCATCTTTTGTTTTATAGGAAGGTGTTGATGCAACTCTTTCAAAACGTGCATCATAAGGTGTTCCCTTTGAATCAACTACAAATGAAAAATATACACGAATAAATGTTGCTGTATCTCCTTTTTGAACAGCTTTGCTCAAAACAGTATCAAATCCGGCAAAATGGTTAAAATAGAATCTCTTACAGGAATCAGTGCCAAATGGATACACAGGTGGCTTCTGCATGGTTGCCGCATCAAATATCTGCGAATAAATGCCCCTGTTATCCTCTGTTTCAAAAGATTTTTGTGCGATTGCATTAGTTGATATGATAACCAACAAACAGAAAACAATTCGTTTCATAGAAATGTATTTGATAACAAAATAACATTATTCTTTGATGCCTGGTCAATATTTATACCGGCACTACGTATTTGCTTTTATTCAGATTTATTTTTGAAGGAATGGATAACAATATCTCCTCATTCAGGATCTCAATCAACCTTTTTTTTACAAAATCGCGATGTACTACAATACTAACCTCCCGCATGGGGGCGGGTCTTTTAAAATAACGGATCTGTCCAAGTTGTTTGGTTGTCAATCCAAGTGTAGCCAATTCTGGTAAGATGGTGATCCCATCATTCATATCCACCATACGCTTCAGGGTTTCGATGCTGCCTGCTTCATAATCAAAATGACTTGCATCGCGACTTGCTTTCCGTAACTCACATAAATTAACAATCTGGCTGCGAAGGCAATGTCCTTCTTCCAATAACCACAATTTGTTGGGATCTATGTCCTGTGGCAGCATATAGGTTTTTTGGTAGGCTTCATTTTTTTTAGATACATATGCCATCAACTCTTCATAAAATAGAACATGCTCTTTAATACCGGGTTCCTGTAAGGGGGTAACCAGTATGCCCATATCAATGCGTCCGGAGCGGAGTTGTGCTACGATCAGATCGGTTGTCAATTCATTCACCACCAATCTTACCAAAGGATATTTTTTGGTGAAGTTTTGTACAAATAATGGTAAAAGATATGGCGCCAGTGTTGGAATGATACCGATCTTTAATTCACCGGCTACCAGTCCCTTCTTACGATGTACGATCTCATCCATAATATTTTTCTCAGCGATGATCTTTCGGGCCTGCTCTATCAACTCCGATCCCAATTCGGTTGCAATAACCGGTTGCTTGCTTCGGTCAAATATTTTTACACCTAATTCTTCCTCTACTTTGTGTATCTGCATACTTAATGTTGGCTGCGATACAAAACAATGTTTGGCAGCAGATGCAAAATGCCGGAATGTATCTACAGCAATGATATATTGTAATTGAACAAAGGTCATATAAATAGATTTTATCTATGAATATATAAAACTAATCAGTTTTACCAATGAAGCAAAATGCACGCTATTTGTCCCGGTATTTTTTAAGACAACCCATATCTTTAATGAGAAATCCGATTCTCTTTTCCTCACTTAAAGAATGATTGTATGACCCCGGAAGAAAATTTTGCAAAACTCAACCTTGAACTACCACCTGCACCCAAACCATTGGGCGTATATAAACCTTTATTGATTGATGGCAGCCATTGCTATGTATCAGGCCATGGAACCTTAAAACCTGATGGAAGTTTTATTATCGGCCGTATTGGTGATAATTTGTCCAAAGAAGAAGGCAAAATTGCCGCACAACAGGTGGGTCTTGCCATATTGGCTACCTTACAAGAGAATCTTGGTTCATTAAATAAAATCAAACGTGTGATCAAAGTATTGGGCATGGTTCAATGCACACCGGATTTTGATAAACATCCATTTGTGATCAATGGCTGCAGCGAATTGTTTGCAGCAGTTTGGGGACAGGATAACGGTATCGGTGTAAGAAGTGCCGTTGGTATGAATTCTTTACCAGGTAATATTCCTGTTGAAATTGAAGCCCTGTTTGAACTGGCATAGAATTCAAAAGTAAAAATTCAAAAATCAAAACCTTTTTTACTTTTTACTTTTGAATTTTAACTTCTAATACAATTCATATGAATACCTGGTACGAAATACAAAATTCAGAAACCATCGATTCTCCTTCACTAATCGTGTATAAACAGAGAGCGAAAGAGAACATTGACAAATTGATACAAATTGTTGGCAATGCAGATCTCTTACGCCCGCATGTAAAAACAAACAAGATTGCAGAAGTTTGTAAAATGATGCTGGATGCCGGTATCAATAAATTCAAATGTGCAACCATTGCAGAAGCAGAAATGCTGGGCATGATTAATGCACCGGATGTATTGATCGCACATCAACCGGTTGGACCAAAAGCAGAGAGATTATTGCAACTGGTTAAAACTTTTCCCTCAACGCATTTCACCTGTATTATTGATAATTTTTCAACAGCCAAAGCACTTTCGCAATTGTTTACAGAAGAAGGTGAAAGAATACAGGCTTATATAGATTTGAATATTGGGATGAACCGTTCGGGAATTATTCCTGAAAAAGCATTGCAGTTATTTAATGATTGTCAGGCATTGGCAAGCATCCGTATCATTGGTTTGCATGGATATGATGGCCATATCAGAGATACTGATCTCATCATTCGAAGTCAAAAATCTGATGAAGCTTTCAGCAAAGTAGATGAACTAAAAAAACAAATTGAATTGATTGCTCAAAGAGAGATTCAAATTGTAGCAGGAGGTTCGCCATCCTTTCCAACGCATATTAAAAGAAATGGTGTGCAGTTTAGTCCGGGTACTTTTGTTTTCTGGGATTGGGGCTACAAACATCTTGTACCCGATGAACCTTTTGAATATGCTGCATTGGTGATCACAAGAATTATTTCAATCATGGATGATCAAACCATGTGTACAGATCTTGGCCATAAATCTGTAGCAGCAGAAAATCCATTACCCCGTGTTCATTTTCTAAATGCTGAAGATGCAATACCAACAAGCCAAAGCGAAGAACACCTGGTTGTAAAAGTTACTGATACCGGTAAATGGAAAGTAGGTGATCTATTGTATGGTGTGCCGGTTCATATTTGTCCAACCGTTGCTTTGTATGATACAGCAGTGATTGTTGAAAATAATAAAGTAGTAGATACATGGAAAGTGATTGCGAGAACGAGAAGGATCACAATTTAACTCTGCGAAACCTCACCGTCCTCTGCGTCTCTGCGTTGAATTAATTTTCGCCGCAGAGACGCAGAGAAGCAGAGTTATTCGCAGAGAAAATGATACATTATGTTTATCATCGATGCCCATTTAGATCTCAGCATGAACGCCATGGAATGGAACCGCGATCTGCGATTGCCAGTTGTTGAAATACGCAGGAGAGAATTGGGTATGAAAGATAAACCCGATCGTGCCAAGGGAACAGTTTCTCTTCCCGAACTCCGAAAAGGAAATATCGGATTAGTAGTTGCCACACAAATTGCCAGATATACAGCACCAGGAAACCCGCTGCCCGGCTGGCATTCACCCGAACAGGCATGGGCACAAACTCAGGCACAATTATACTGGTACAAAGCAATGGAAGAAGTGGGCGAATTGGTTCAGATCACAAATGGTACAGAGCTTGAAAATCATTTATTGCTCTGGCAAAATGAAAACGATGCATCAACAAAACCCATTGGGTATATTTTAAGTTTAGAAGGAGCTGATTCTCTGGTTACACTTGATCATCTGCATCGCGCACATGCTAATGGGTTAAGAGCGATTGGCCCAGCACATTACGGACCGGGCAGATATGCAAATGGAACAGATGCAAGTGGTAAACTAAATGATATGGGTAAAGCCATTTTAAAAGAAATGGAACAACTAAATATCATTCTTGATGCAACTCATTTATGTGATGATGCATTTTGGGATGCCATTGAATTGTTTAACGGAACCATCTGGGCAAGCCATAACAATTGCAGAAGCCTTGTAAACCATAACCGCCAGTTCAGCGATGAAATGATCAAAGTATTGGTCGAAAAAGGAGCAGTGATCGGCGGTGCATTAGATGCATGGATGATGGTGCCTGATTGGCAACGCGGAATCTCAGACCCCAAACAAATGAATTGCAATTTGGAAAAACTGATCAATCACATGGATCATATTTGTCAGATAGCCGGAAACACTAATCACATAGGTATCGGCACTGATCTGGATGGTGCCTTTGGAAAAGAACAATGTCCATATGATCTTGAAACAATTGCAGACCTTAAAAATATTCCTGCACTGTTAACCAAAAGAGGATATTCAAAAAACGATTGCGAAAATATTATGCATGGCAACTGGTTAAGATTATTGAGAAATACCTGGGGAAAATAATTGCCACAGAATATACAGACAGTCACAGAATCTTTCTGTGACAATCTGTGTGTTCTGTGGCAAAAGATCATACTTCTTTCAGTACCACTTTCTTTTTAGAAACACGCAAAATGTGTTTCACCCCCACTTTCAACGCATAATTATTCTTTTCATGACTTACCGGAAAATCAAAACAAACCGGATACAAAAATTCCTGTACCTGTGATTGTATCACAGATAACACATCCGATCCAAAAGGTGTATTGGTATCTTTGATTTCGGTAAACCCACCAATCACAAGTCCGGCAAGGTTTTGAAGCATCCCATTTCTTTTGAGTTGGATCATCATCCTGTCAATATTGTAGATGTATTCACCCACATCTTCCAGAAATAAGATTTTCCCTTTGGTATCAATGGCAGAAACACTACCTATCAAATGTGCCAGTAAAGAAAGATTACCACCTACCAGTTCGCCCTCCGCTTTACCAATACGATTGAATGAATGTGGATCACAACTATAATGAGAATTAACACCTCTCAAAGCCTTTCTCAAAGACTGTACAAACTCGTTTTCAAATTCCCCCTCATTAAATGCACCGGCCATCGGCGCATGCAGAGAAGCTGTTTTCAATTGACGGTACACATGCGAGTGAAGTACCGTAATATCACTAAAACCGATCAGCCATTTGGGATTTTTTTTGAACTGCTTAAAATCAAGTTCGTCAATAATCCGGCTCATACCATATCCGCCACGCCCACATAAAATGGCTTTGATCTCTTTGTTATCCAGCATGGCCTGCAGATCTTCCATTCTCTCCATATCCGTTCCTGAAAAATAATGGAACTGGCTACCCAATGTTTTTCCGGTAACTACTTTGTAACCCCATTGCTGTAAAACCCTAATGCAGGTAATTGCTTTTTCGTAAGGCATAAAACCGGATGGGCAAACGATGCCGATGCTATCTCCTTTCTTCAGATATGGTGGAATCTTACTCATTCACAATATTACAGAACTCCATTCATAACTTCTTTGGCGTATACGCCAAAGAAACAGAAGCAGTCGCTCGGCTCCGCCGAGTGACGACTATCAAAGGCTTCCAGCCTAAAAAATCTATAAATTCCTTCAAATTGCCTTCTTATGCAGATTGCTTACTTTTGCACCTCTTTACTGCTTTTAACAAACACTAGTGAGTAAACAACCAAGACCAGAAAAGAACAAAAGCACCAGACATGAATCTACCTAAACGATATTTAATTACTTCCGCCCTTCCCTATGCCAATGGACTCAAACACATTGGTCACCTTGCCGGAGCTTATTTGCCGGCAGATATCTATGTGCGATACCTGAAAGCACAGAAAAGGGATGTGGTATATGTATGTGGCAGCGATGAACATGGAACAGCCATTCCTATACAGGCTACCGCTGAAGGAACTACTGCGCAGGCAATTATTGATAAGTATCATCCCATTATGGCGCAGAATTTTAAGGACCTGGGTATTGATTTTGATATCTATCACCGCACCAGTGATCCACTGCACCATGAAACGGCCCGTGAGTTCTTTACCAAACTGAACGATAACGGCAATCTTGAGATTAAAGAATCAGAACAATATTTTGATGAACAGGCCAATACTTTTTTAGCTGATCGATACATCAAAGGAACCTGCCCAAATTGTGCTTACGAAAATGCGTATGGCGATCAGTGCGAACGTTGTGGCAAAAGTTTGAGTCCTGATGAATTGATCAATCCGGTAAGTACATTGAGTGGTAATACACCCATCAAAAAAGCTACCAAACATTGGTACCTGCCGTTAGACAGACATGAAGATTTTTTACGCAACTGGATCTTGAAAGAGCATGCCAACGATTGGCGCAGCACCGTAGTTGGACAATGTAAAAGCTGGATTGATGGCGGCCTGCAGGCCCGTGCTGTAACACGCGACCTGGACTGGGGTGTAAAAGTTCCTGCAAAAGATGCTGAAGGGAAAGTATTGTATGTATGGTTTGATGCACCCATCGGCTATATCAGTGCCACCAAACAATGGGCATTAAATACCGGCAAAGACTGGCGCCCTTATTGGGAAGACAAAGAAACCAAGCTGGTTCATTTTATTGGGAAGGATAATATTGTATTTCATTGTTTGATATTTCCGGTGATGTTGAAACTGCACGGAAATATTTTACCTGATAATGTTCCTTCCAACGAGTTCATGAACCTGGAAGGTGATAAGATGAGTACCAGTCGCAACTGGAAAATTGAGATGCAGGATTATATTGATGATTTCATCAACAAAGAAAATGGCGGCAGCCAGATGGCAGATGTGTTGCGCTATTATTTAACACTGATCGCACCGGAAACCAAAGACAGTGAATTTACCTGGCAGGGATTTCAGGATGCCAATAACAGCGAACTTGTAAGCATCTTCGGCAATTATGTAAACCGTTGTTTTGTATTGATGCATAAACTCTGCAAAGGAAAAGTTCCTCCATTACATGCAGAGGCATTGACTGACCTGGACAAAGCCACAATGGCTGAAATACAAGGAACAAAGGAGAAAGTAGAAAATTTACTGGAGCAATATAAATTCCGCGATGCTTTGTTTGAAGTGATCAATCTCTCACGTATCGGTAATCAATACATGCAAAAGAAAGAACCATGGATTGTTGCGAAACAAACAGCCGAAAACGGGCAACCAACAGCAGAAGCACAGCAATCTATAGATAACACTTTGCATATCTGTTTACAGTTATGTGCCAACCTTGCGGTACTCATCAATCCCTTTCTTCCTTTCACAGCAAGAAAAATGTGCTACCTGATGAAAGTGGTAGACAAAATGTTGGATTGGGATAATGCAGGAAAACTTAAGCTGTTAAGCGTTGGCTATACATTACGTGCGCCGGAATTATTGTTTAGAAAAATTGAGGATAGCGAGATAGCGTATCAATTGGAAAAATTAAAATCTGCGATCGTGAGTCGTGAGGCGGCAGTCGTGAGTAAAGAACCTGTTACTATGGAAGAAAATAGCCCAAAATTTGCAGACGTTAAATCAGAAATCGTATTTGATGATTTTGCAAAGATCGATCTGCGTGTAGGTACAATTGT
This sequence comes from Chitinophagaceae bacterium, assembly GCA_947372235.1. Lineage (GTDB taxonomy): Bacteria > Bacteroidota > Bacteroidia > Chitinophagales > Chitinophagaceae > Sediminibacterium. Next base: position 25,359 of record CANBSW010000037.1, read on the forward strand.
AAGTGCAGAAAAAGTAGAGAAAGCAGATAAGCTACTGAAACTGTCTGTAGACTTAGGTTTCGAAACAAGAACCATCGTATCCGGCATCGCCTTACATTTTAAACCGGAAGATATTGTTGGTAAGCAAGTAACCGTTGTTGTTAATTTGGCTCCAAGAAAGATGAGGGGCATTGAAAGTAATGGAATGATCTTGATGGCGGAAGATGCAAATGGTAAATTACATTTTATCAATCCGGAAGGAGAAATCAATGCGGGTGCGGGTGTAAGCTAATTTTTGTGGGGATTAGTTAAAGAAGTTAAAAGGGTTAAAGTAGTCGGAGAGAATCTCTTACTACTTTAACCCTTTTAATTTTTTCTTTTATTAATTATCTCATCCCTTTTCAATCACAATTCTTCAAAGCTTTCGCCTCTTGACAATATAACGGGATGTATCAGAATAACTTCGAAGCGTTTTATCATATTCCACTTTTGCATCTGCATAAGTAGGATAAAAATTAAAATCAGCTGTGCATCCAGATGCATTTTCACATTGCTTATGAGCCAATTCAAACCATGCCTTTGAATATTTGCCAGTGCTGTCTTTAATATCAATCACTTCATTAATTTCTGTATACTGAATTACCTGTTTTTTTGAAAAATCTTTACTGTTCCATGCCCGTGAATCACAGAAAAAATATTTTTTTTTCTGATCCGTTTTTTGAGCAGTGCCTGAGTTCGCTGATAGAAAGGAAAATAGGGTGCAAAACAATATCTCTTTCATAACAAGAAAGTTTTGGTTATTAAATAGTTTAGTTCCTGTCAGAAATATTTAGCAATAATTATGCCACCCACTACTTTTACCCTTTTAACTATTTTAACTCTTCTACCTACGCCTTATCAAACGAAACACACTCCTTCAACTCCCTCTCCGAATAAGCATACCCATACTGCTTCAATACATCGTCCGGTACACCATTCCATTGGTTAGGTGTGTTACCCATATAGCCAATATCTTTCACACCAATTTCTGAAGTGTAAAAACCGGTCATCACCATATCACGCATTTTGCTAAAGAAAGCGATACCCTGTTCCATACCGGGTTTTATTTTTCGACCGGGTTTCAGAGAATCTTTTACCACAGGGTATGCAATATCTTCAACAATTTCTATTTGTTGTTTCTGATCGCAATCAACAAACGACTTTTCAAAACGTGATAAGCTTTGCATATCCAGCCAACGCAAACCACCACGTAATGGTGTTTGGTGTTCCGGCATATCTTTTACAATGAACTCAATAAAATCAGGCACTTTAGCATCTGATGCACTTCCGCTCACTGCATCTTTCGGTAAAATGATATCACCCAATACTGTGATGGTCTTCATCTCATGCTCAGTAAAAAACTTAGGGCCTTCATTGAGTTTTTTCAGGTAGTCTTTTTCTTCCTGCATCCTGTCTACCAATGTTGCATCGGCAGATTCTGCTATGGCTTTCTTATCACTGTTCTTACAGGCTTCTATCAACACACCGCCACCAATGGTGCCGATGAATAATGTTTTGATCGATTTTCTTCTGTCCATATAATCGCGGATTAATATGATTTAAAATTATGATTGCACAGATTAGTTTGATTGGAAATATGATTTCGCAGAAATCCAATCCGCGAAATCATACCTAAATCATACCAATCAGAGATTCTGTTTTTTCATTTCATCAATAATATATTCCGATGCCCGCATCGATAATGCCAATATGGTCCAGGTAATATTCTTATCAGCCTGCGAAGTAAACTGGCTTCCATCCACACAGAACAAGGTTTTGCAATCATGCGCCTGGCTCCATTTATTCAATGCAGAAGTTTTTTTGTCACTTCCCATCCTTACGGTTCCTGCTTCATGAATAATATTACCCGGATTATTCAATCCATAATTATTCTTCTCATTATCATCACCACCCCACGTAATAATGGCACCCATATTGTGAAGTATCTCTTTAAAAGTTTCCTTCATATGCTTGGCCTGTTTGATCTCGTAATCAGAATGATTGGTATGAAAACGCAGAACCGGAATCCCAAATTTATCTACCACTTTAGGATCTATCTCGCAGTAGTTATTTATGTTGGCAACCGCTTCTCCCCTTCCCGCCATACCTACTCCGGCACCATAAAAGAAACGTGCATCTTCTTTCAATCCCGCACCATAACCACCGGCTTCTTTGGTTTGCCCGTTCACCATATATTTACCATTCTGGTTTTGAATGCCCATACCAAAACCATAAGCCGGCTGGCCCATGCCTCCCCAATACTCAATATGGTAACCACGTGGGAAATCTAGTTTTTTATTATCTAACCACCATGGTGTGTAAACGTGCATTCCACCTACACCATCTTCGTTGTAACGCTTACGGCCAAAGAGTTGTGGCAATACACCACCAATAGCTGCACCTGTAGAATCATGCAAATATTTACCAACTACATTACTTTCATTAGCCAATCCATTAGGATGGCGTGTTGATTTTGAATTGAGTAATAAACGTGCAGTTTCACATGCACTGGCAGCAAGAATTACTGTACGGCCACTTACCTGGTATTCCTGCATATCCGTTTTGTCAACATAAGAAATACCGGTTGCCAATCCATCTGCATTGGTAATTACTTCGCGTGCCATTGCATTCGTAATTACATCAATATTACCTGTTGCAATAGCTGGCTTGATCAATACAGAGGATGATGAAAAATCTCCATATATTTTACAACTTCTTCCACACTGCGCACAGAAAAAACAAGCACCACGTTCGTCATTTATTTTTTTAGTAAGGATAGATAAACGTGAAGGAATTACCGGTATACCCAATCCCGTTGCTGATTTTTTAATCATCAACTCGTGCAACCTCGGTTTGGGTGCCGGTAAAAAAACACCATCCGGATCATTTGGTAAACCTTCATTCGATCCAAATACCCCAATCAGTTTATCGATCTTATCGTAATAGGGTTTGATATCTTCATAACCAATGGGCCAATCATCACCCAGTCCATCAATACTTCTTCTTTTAAAATCTTTAGGGCCAAAGCGCAAAGAAATTCTTCCCCAGTGATTGGTACGTCCGCCAATCATACGCGCACGCCACCAGTCCCATTTGGCACTTCCTTCGGCCATGGTATAAGGTTCTCCATCAATTTCCCAACCCCAGTAACAGCCATCAAAATCCCCAAAGGGCCTGAACTTGGTGCTGGCTCCACGACGGGGCGATTCCCATGGGTTTTTTAACTGGGATGAATTTTTAGCAGGGTCATAATCAGCCCCTGCTTCAATCAAACAAACTTTTAAACCGGCTCTGGATAAAACGTAAGCGGCCATACCACCACCGGCACCCGAACCTACGATTACAGCATCATACTTCTTAGGCTGTTTCTTGATCTGGAGATCTCCCATATAGCAAAATTGTTTAGATAGTTATTGAGAGAATGAATGTAAGATATTTCGGCTATGATATAAAGGCCTTTTTAAGAATGGTTGAAAAAGAAGGGATATCTGTTGAACAAACAAATTGAATCAATCGTCATCAATTGATTGGCTTTAGAAATTTATTCGCCACAGATGCACAGATTTTAACAGATAAATCAAAAAAATCTGTACATCTGTGGCAAACCATTATCTCAGCGTACAAATACGTAACATTTAATAGTATTAAAACCCAATTTTCAAATCCCGTATTAATACCATTTCAGATGCTGTATTTTAATAATCAGGAAATTGGGCAGTTGAAAAATTGCAACTGAAATTTAGTTACAAATCTTTAATTTTGTTACACATGTCCAAAAAGGAAAAATTGAAACGCAGGTTGGTCGGCAACCCAACCGATTTTACTTACCAGGAATTACGAACGCTTTTGGCAAGCATGGGATATGCGGAAGATCATAAAGGAAAAACATCCGGATCAAGGGTTTCGTTTATGCATTTGATCAATAAACATGTGATCAGTTTACACAAACCACATCCCGGCAATATTTTAAAACGTTACCAGATTATTCAACTGGTAGATGAACTTAGAAAAGAAGGACTTCTATGAAAAAAGATTATTTAACTTATAAAGGCTTTATCAGTTCCATACATTTCAGCGCGGAAGATGAAGTATTCTATGGAAAAATAGAAGGCATCCCAGATCTGGTTTCTTTTGAAGGCACCAGTGTTAGTTCTCTTAAAAAAGCTTTTCAGGAAGCGGTGATCGCTTATGAAACTACCTGTGCCACACAAAATAAACCGGTACTAAAATCTCTCAAAGGTTCTTTTAATGTGAGGATCAAAAAGGAGTTACACCAGAAAGCATTTACTTACTCTATTCAACACGGTATTTCTCTTAATCAATTGGTGCAGGAAGCTTTGGAAAAACAATTGGCTTAATATTATTCTACTTTTTTTGTTTCACGCAAAGACGCATAAGGAGCAAAGTTGCAAAGTTTTTTGCGCCTTATTTTTCTTTACGTTAAACATTTTTTATCCCTTTCAATTTCTAAACTTTACATAAAAAAAGAGAAGTCATTTTATTGACTTCTCTTGTTAAATATGACAAGCAGAGAATTGAAAAAAATAATTGCCGATTGTGCTGTATCGTTCAGGCGGCTTTAGCCTCCCGACCGATACTAACTGCAACCCATGCTGTTGCCACAGTTCAAACATTTGTAGCAGGTACCACTACGAATGGTGATGTGTCCACAGGTGTTACAGGCAGGTGCATCGCTTTGCATATTTTTGGCAGCAGCATTTACGGCACTCATTCCATTATCCTGGTTCGCTTGTGAAGCAGCCGCTTTCTGTAATTTCTGCGGTTGTGCTGAAGAAGTCGTATTGGCAGATGGCGCAGTAATGCGGATGCTGCTCAACTCAGGCTTTCCCAAAAATGTAGTTTCTCCTTCATCATCACCTAAATTACCAACTGTTGGTTTATCCAGTACATGTACCAAATCGGTACGGCCTAAATATTCATAAGCAAGTGCACGGAAAATAAAATCAACCAGTGAGGTAGTTGTTTTAATATTCGGATGGTCTACCATACCAGATGGTTCAAACTTAGTAAACACGAATTTGTCAACAAACTCATCTAAAGGAACCCCATACTGCAAGCCAACAGAAATAGAAATTGCAAAACAGTTCATTAAGCTACGTAAGGTGGAACCCTCTTTAGCAAGATCGATAAAAATCTCTCCCAATGTTCCATCCTGGTATTCAACAGTTCTTAAGAAGATAGTTTGTCCATTGATCTTTGCCTTCTGATTAAAGCCACTACGTTTTGCTGGTAAAGTTTTTCTTTCTACTATTTTAGAAAGCGCACGCTTCAGTTTGGTATCTGAAGATGCTTGCATACGCTTGGTTACTTCATCTAACAATTCATCCACCGTTAATTTTCCAAGATCAACAATATT
>CANBSW010000038.1 GCA_947372235.1 Chitinophagaceae bacterium
TCTACATCCTGTGGATTGATCGCAGAAATATCACCTGAATAAATACTTCCATCCACAACAACCAATGGATTTTTTTGATTACGCAAACTGCCAACACCCCTGATCACAACCGTACCACCACTTTTATCGCTGGTTGTACTTACTTCTAATCCGGGCACATCTTTCAGCATTTCAAAAATAGTTTTATACGTTCCCGGTGGAAGTGTATTGGCTTTTGCCTGAGCAACAACATTTGTACCGATACCCAACATGATTATGCTGAAAGAGAAAACGACAAAATATTGGACTGTTTTCATAACCTTATTTTTTAGCGGCTAATTTTTGTGCCTGTGTAGTTGTATAATATTTAGCCAGCATATTCGGAACTTCCCATGCGGGCATAGTATGATGTGATAAGTATTCCAGGTACTTTTCAGTTACCCGTGCAAAATGAGATTCGTGCCCTTCTTTAAATGATTCCGGTATGATTACTTCCCAACCTTTTGCATCTTTTTTTAGTGTAACACCTTTGTATTGCTGTGCAATTTTTTCTATCACACCCTGCAACTCTTTTTCATAAGCTGCTCCCGGCGCCAATGGCTCAATGTATAGAGTTGGTTTGTATTGTTGTTCTGCACCCTGGCGTATCACAAGATTTGCCTTGGTTCCGCGCATTATTGAATAGTGTGTATCGCCTGTTCCATCCGGTGCTTTGTAATTCCAGATCACAGATACTTTTGCATGCACTCCTTTTAAGGTATAATTGATCTCTCCATTACAGATTACATTGATGTTCTTTTTTGCATCGGTATATTTATTGAGATATGCAGGAACTTCTTTTACTTTGGTAAGTTCTGTAAACTGGTCTTTGCTGATGGGGGTTGTCCAGCTTTTGGCAGAACTTAATTTGATATCTTTTAAATAATCCAATTTCTGATCAGGAAAACATTCCCACTGAACCAGATCAACAAGATGTGTTGTCACATCTACAATACCCTCTCCTTCCTGCTCCACATCTAAAAACCAGGCAGGCCTTGTTAACACTGCACCGGATACATATTTATAAAAATGATGAACACTCTCTTTTGTAACAGCGGGTTGATCAACCGTTCCTTTTTGCAATGTACCAAATACAGCAGGCTGCATGGATAATGCTCTTTGTAAAACCGTAGTGATCTCATAACGCTCTGTCATGATATCATACAATAAGAGTTTATTTTTTTCTGCCGTGGTAAATGCCTGTTTTAACTGATTAAACCCTTTTTCATTGATCACCATCGGCTTATCAGAAAACACATTGTATCCGGCTTGAACAGATTTCAGAATATAGTCTGTTTTCAGTTGATTGTTTCCGGCAAGTACTACCACATTCCCTTTTTTTTCTTTCAGCATTTTATCTAAGTAATCATCGCCTTCATACACTACCTCTTTCCAATGGGTAGGTGCTGCAGCATTGGCATTGTACCCATTAATTTTATCAAGATGCATTTGCAGGTCTATGCTTTTTTTAGCATATACATGTACAACCGGATCCACTTGCGGATACATTGACTTCTGAACCAATGCCGCATGAAAATGCCCCGGATCCAATGTGATTAACTTAACAGGCTGTTGCGCCATAACAGATGAAATACTAAATAATATTCCCGAAAAAAAACAAACAATACGCATGAGAAAGTTTTAAGTTTAAAGTTTTCTGTTTAAAGTTTAATTGTACTTCAATTATTAATTCCTAATTCTTAATTTTTAATTCTTCAGCGGTGCGTCTTTAGAAGTTGCTTTTGCATTCGCATAATTCAATCCCTTATACTGGCTCGCCACAAATTTAATTCCCTGCAACAAATGATTCTTATACACAGGATCCTGATAGCTTTCTTTAGTATGTCCCAAGGTAGTTACCCATATATTACCGCCTTCAAATTGCTGGTACCAAACACAAGGAAAGAAGTAACCATAGGTACCTATATTTTTTTGTATTGCACTATCCTGTTTCTTATCTGTTATATCCAGGGTACTTACATCATGAGCCATTAATACTTTGATACCCGGATACATTTCCCTCCCAAAATAACATTCGTCTTCTCTTTCCCAATAGGCCGGAACTCCTTCCATTGATGCGTGTTTGGGATCTAAATTTTTAATCCCGAATTTTTGAAACTTAGCATGCCAGGTAAAGGTTTCGCCAAGCATCATCTTAAACCATTTCCAGTTACGTTCAGTACCCGTTACAGAATGTACACCTACAAATCCGCCACCCGCTTCAATATACCTTCTGAAAGCAACACGTTGATCATCTGTATCAAATACATCATTATTGGTACTGGTAAAAATCAGGAAATTATATTTTTTCAAATTGGTTTCTGTAAATACTGAAGCATCATCAGAAACATCTACGGTAAATCCGTTTAACACTCCCAGTTCTTTAATGCTGGCAACAGCAGATGCAATATTATCATGCACATATCCCTTACCGTTCTTGGTGTATACCAATACACGGCTTCCTTTTAATTTGCCATCATTGGCAAACACCTGAACAGTAAAAGAAGAAATCATTACCGCTAATAAACACAAAAACCATCTGTTAGCTATTTTCATATACTTTAATTGAGTTTGTTTCGTAAAACCGATAGGATTTGCAGGAGCCGGTTAGTTTTTCAGATTTTTTTTTGATGCACTGTGCAGCTAACTTGTTCTTTTGTAAGTCTGTATTGTTAGAAAGAGCAGTTTTTATATACGGTTTTTTAGCCGGTACATCCTGATTCATTCTTACAGAACAGGTTATTTGCTCAATAATGGCAGTCATTTTCGTAGCCGGGGTTAAATGCATCCTTAACGAAAAAATGGTTGCGCTGAGAATTGCTATACCAATTACAAATGCATAATAGCTATGGGTATCTCTTCTCATACAGCAATCATTGAAGGGTTTGGCAGGGAATAAATTTACTGCTTACCAAATGGCATTGGCAGCCTAATCTACGAAAACCTTTTCGTAGAAATAGTACCTTAATATTTCCTTACGTGATTGATACTTCAAAAAGAATTTTAATTTAACATTCTATTAATAGTGTGCTATAAAAACCGGGAGCGATTGCCCGGAGCTTACTGTTATTCATCAAAACCAACTTGTCATTATGAGCAAACATCCGCATGTTTACAAAACAGCAGCAGGGTCATGCATACTAAGAATAGTATGCTTCGCGATCCTCCTCGGCTCCTTTGCAGTAACGGCGCAAGCCGGATGGAAGGATCCCAGTTCAACCAAACCCCTTTTTCTTCCTCCTTCTACCATTACCGGTAAAGTGACGGATGCCAAGAATGCACCGCTGGAAGGCGTGAGCATTGTGATCAAGGGAACCAACAAAGGTGTTACTACCAATGTAGCAGGTACGTTCACCATTAACAATGTTCCAGAAAACGGAACCCTGGTATTCAGCTTTACAGGCTTTGAATCGAAGGAAGTTTCTGTAAAAGGAAAGACAACCGTTACTGTATCGCTGACTGAGCAGGTATCCGGTTTAAATGATGTGGTAGTGGTAGGTTATGGTACCCGTACCAAGAAAGACCTTACCGGTGCCATCTCTCAGGTAAAAGCTACCCAACTTGAAAACGAAAATCCAAAATCTGTTCAGGACATGTTACGTGGTAACGCGCCCGGTTTGGATGTAGGTTTCGATGCAACAACTAAAGGATCAAATTCCAGCCTACAGATCAGGGGTAAAGGCACATTAACAGCCAGTTCCAGCCCATTGATTGTATTAGATGGAGTAATTTATCCCGGCGGTTTAGAAGATATCAACCCTAACGATATCAATACCATCGATATCTTAAAAGACGCCAGTTCTGCTGCTGTATTTGGTGCAAGGTCTGCCAATGGCGTTATCCTGATTACAACCAAAAAAGGTAAACTGGGAAAACCCACCATTAGTTTTAATGATAATGTTGGTATTAATAAAGTGGAAAACAAACCACATTTATTAAATGCCACTGAATTTCTTCCATGGCGTCAGGATGTAAGATGGGCTATGACTGGTTTCGACTCTACTTCAAAACCAGGTGTTCAATACAAGTTCTTAAACCCCAACCAACTCCCATCAAGCATCACACAGGCACAATGGCTTGCATTGGATGGATCTGCCGGAGATGTGACTGTTGCCTGGTTAAACCGTTTGTTATTAAAACCTGTTGAGATCGCAAATTATCAGGCTGGCCAAACAATTGACTGGGAAAAGCTGATCTATAATCAGAATGCAATGCAGCATGATCATACCATCAGTATATCACAGAGAAAAGAAGACCTTAGTTATTATTTCTCTGTTGGCTATCTGGAAAACCAGGGTTTAACCGTTGGAGATAAATATAAAACCATACGTACAAGGTTTTCTCTTGAATCTAATATTGCCAAATACCTTACTGTAGGTACCAATATACAGTTTGCTGAAAGAGATGAAAGCTCTGTATTGGTTAGTTTAACAGACATGATACATACCACTCCCTATGGTTCTTATTATGCAGCTGATGGTATTACTTTACGTGCAAGCCCGAATGATGACCCGGGTAATAACTCACATCCATTTTTGGGATCTGTGTATACAGATAGAATGTATAAATATGATAACTTCTTTGGGCAGATCTATGCGAAAGGAAAACTGCCATTAGGTTTTTCTTACTCTGTTACTTTCTCTCCAAGGTTTGAATTAGTTCGGGAATACAATCACCAGTCTGCCAATAACCCTACGCTTGCAACCAGAAAAGGTATTGTTGACAGAAGAAACCAAACCTTATATGCATGGAACCTGGATAACCAGATTAACTGGGCCAGAAAATTCGGCAAACACTCTGTGGAAGCCACTTTTCTGTTCAATGCTGAAAAATTCCAGTCATGGAATACCAATATCCATGCTGAGAATTTTGCACCAAATGATAACCTGAGTTATAACTCAATACAGTCTGCAACCCTGCCTTTCACAGCATCTTCGGATGATCAGAAAGAAACAGGTGATGCCTTGATGGGTCGTATCAACTATAACTATGATCAGCGTTACTTCCTTACATTAACAGAAAGAAGAGATGGTTATTCTGCATTCGGTCAGTCTAATCCGCGTGCAACCTTCCCTTCAGCAGCGGTATCCTGGGTAGTAAGTGAAGAAAAATTCATGAAGAATACCAGCAAATGGTTGGATTATGCCAAACTAAGGCTTTCTTATGGTGAAAATGGCAACCGCTCTATTGGTCGTTATGCAGCCTTAGCAAATCTCACTTCGGGTACATATACTTATGTTACAGGTGCAGGTGCTACTTATAGTGTAGGTTTTGTTGGTGCGAGTAACCTTGCCAACCCTGGTTTGAAATGGGAAAGAAATAGCTCAGTTAACTTTGGTTTAGATTATTCAATCCTGAAAGGAATTGTTTCGGGTTCAATTGATTACTACACCAGAACAACAAAAGACCTGTTGGTTAACAGAACCCTTCCTGTTGTAACCGGTTTCAGCAGTATTATTGCTAACCTTGGAGAGGTTGAAAACAAGGGTATGGAATTTAGTTTCAATACCAATAATATGAAACGTAGGAACTTCGAATGGAGGTCTACTATCGCAATTTGGTTTAATAAAAACAAGATCAACCACCTGTACGGACCTACTCCTGATTTTGATGCAACCGGAAAACAGATCGGTTCTTCAGAAAAAAATGATATTGGAAATGGATGGTATCTGGGACAAAATATCAATGCCGTTTATGATTATACGATTACCGGCGTATGGAGCACAGCAGAGGCTGTAACTGCGGCCAAGTATGGTTATAAACCAGGTGATTTCAAATTGCAGGATACTGATGGTGATGGTAAATACACCATTGCAGACAAACAGTTTCAGGGAGCAACTACACCTGATTACTCATGGAGCCTGAGAAACGAATTCAAAATTTATAAAAACTTTGATTTCTCTTTCACTTTGTATGCAAAAGTGGGTCAGTTAAGCCAGTTTAATGAAGCGAAAAATGTGGATAATTTCTACGACCGTTCACAGTTTTATGAGCGTCCATATTGGACACCAACCAATCAGATCAGTGACTATGCAGCCATGATGTCTAATGCAGGTGGACCTGTTAGTTGGAACGTTTACAGAAAATCAACTTTTGTACGTTTAAGCAATGTAAGTCTGGCATACACTGTACCATCTGACATTGTAAAAAAATGGAAAATTGAAGGATTAAAAATGTATGTGAACTTAGTAAATGCGGCAGTGTTTTCTTCATGGAAGTTCTTTGATCCTGAATATCATGGAAACGGAAGCAGTACTTTGCCAACAAACCAAACACCCGTACCGCTTACAATTAATTTTGGATTAAACCTTACTTTATAAGATAACCTCAATAAAAACAGAAGACATGAATAAGATATGTAAACTGGCCTTTCTGCTATCGGTTGTTGTTATCACAACAATGACTTTGAGTAGCTGTAAAAAGGAATGGCTAAAACCTGAACCCCTCTCCATTTACTCACCCGAAAATACCCTTGTGGATATTGCCGGATTTAACTCAGCCCTTGCCGGTTGTAACCGCCTGATGCGTTCAGAATGGTACGGTGATGGCGCTCCCATTATTACAGAACAACTGTTCTCTGAAGTATCCGTTGACGGTACAGATGATAAGGCAGGCCCTGCACAAAATCTTGATCTCCAGATCACTCCTGATGCAAACCTGAACAGCCCTGACTTTAACAGGATTGGCTGGTACTGGACCTATCAATATATAGGAATCAGCCGTGCCAATACAATTATTTCACGTTTGCCTTTAGCAACCGCTATTGCAGATGCTGATAAAAACATCCTTTTGGGTAAAGCTTATTTTTACAGGGCTTACAATTATTATCGTTTAACACACCAGTTTGGCGATGTTCCCTGCCCAACCAAAGAGGTTGCCTCAGCAAAAACAGATTTCGTAACAGTAAAGCGTGAAGTGATCCTTACTCAAATGAAAACCGACCTTGAATTTGCTGTGAAATATGTTCCTTTTGTAACAGATAAAGGGGATATTAATCGTGGCGCCTGTTATCATTTGTTAACCAAGATCAATCTTGCATTAGGATTATTTGATGATGCGATCGCATCTGCAACAGCAGTTATCAGTTCAGGTACTTTTGCTTTGGCTACCGCCCGTTTTGGAGTTGATGCTGGAGTTGCAACTAAAAATGTGATATGGGATCTTCACCGCCCAGATAACAAGGCAATCAATAAAGAGGGGCTGTTTCTTGTAACTGATCGATTAGGTACAGCTAGTGCTTTTACCTCTAATATGCTGGAATCTAATACCAATGGTGGTACGGGTGGTATGCGTATTATGCGCCAGGTTGCACCGGGTGTATCAGTAGGAACTACCATCTTCACTCCTGCCGGAGGTACCGGTATGAGCGCATCTGGTGGTTTAGAAATCGACATGATGAATATTTTCGGTAGAGGTATCGGACGAGCCAGAAACACTGCTTATAGCAGCTATGGCATTTGGGATGACATCAAAGATCTACGTCATGATTCTACATCAGGTAACTGGGCTTATCCTGAAAACATGCGTTATAATAACCCGGCATTAAAAGGAAAAGATACTGCCTACGGATTGAGACTGAGATTAAAAGGACCTACCGGGACTTTATTATGTGATGATACATTGCGCAGATGGTATCCTTGGCCTAACTACAAAGTGTATATTCCTGATACAGAGAATGTACCAATGCAGGGGGGCCACTCAGACTGGTATGTATTCCGTTTGGCAGAAACGTATTTATTACGTGCTGAAGCGTATATGTGGAAAAACGATGCGACTAATGCAGCAGCTGATGTAAACACTGTAAGAACCAGGGCTGGTTGTTCTGCATACACACCTGCTCAAATGAGTATCGGAACCATTTTGGATGAAAGAGCCCGCGAACTGTATTGGGAAGAACCTCGTAAAACTGAGTTAACCCGTGTTGCTTATATTTTTGCAAAAACAGGTCAGCCGTACAATGGTAAAACCTATACATTGGCTAATTTCTCTACATCAAATTTTGTAGTAGACCGCATTCTTCAAAAGAATAATTTCTACAGCAGTAATTTTGTAACTGTACATGGAGATCAGTTCAGGATCAGTCAATACCATGTGTTATGGCCGATTCCTAACTCTGCAATTTTGGCAAATACTGACGGGCATATTAACCAGAATGTTGGTTATACCGGTGCCGCAGGAAATGTTCCGGCGAGTGATAAAATTGTTGATTAATCCAATATTGAAAGCTATCGGTTATTAAGCAATAAAAGGAATGCCATCCCGTAACAATGGGATGGCATTCTCTTTTAAACCTGTTAACTTTAACCTCAATAAAAACAAAAACATGCGTTCAACAAACAAAATTGCTTTGGCATTTATCGGGCTTATCCTTTCAGTGAATTTAATTGCCCAGGCTCCACAAAAAAATACAAAACCATTGTTGCAGGTAATTGATACTGCATTGACCAAAGCTGTATCTCAATACAAATACATGGGCACGATTTTGCCGGCTGCTGTTTTTCCAAAAAGCTATTCTCCCCTTACAAAAAAATCTGACAACAGTAATTCAGGCTGGTGGTGCAGCGGGTTTTATCCGGGATCACTTTTGTATTTATATGAGTACTCTAAAGATGCCTCTTTATTAACAGAAGCAGAACGAATGCAGAAACTACAGGAAAAAGAACAGTTTAACAAAGGCACACATGATCTTGGTTTTATGATGTATTGCAGTTTTGGCAATGCCAACCGTTTGCAACCATCCAAAGAAAAAGAACAGATCTTATTGAACAGTGCCAAATCATTGTCAACCAGATTCAATCCTACCGTAGCCTGTATTCAATCATGGAATGCCAATGATAAATGGAAGTTTCCTGTGATCATTGATAATATGATGAATCTGGAACTGTTATTCTGGGCAACCAAATACAGTGGTGATTCTTCTTTTTATAAGATTGCCGTAACACATGCCAACACAACTATGAAGAATCATTTCAGGCCCGATTACAGTTCTTATCATGTGGTTGATTATGATCCAACTAATGGTGCGGTAGCCCATAAACAAACGCACCAGGGTTATGCTGATTATTCGGCATGGGCCAGGGGACAGGCATGGGGATTGTATGGTTATGTGGTAATGTACCGGGCTACAAAAGATAAAAAATACTTGTCGCAGGCAAATAATATAGCAAAGTTTATAATGAGTAATCCGAATTTACCTGCTGATAATATTCCTTATTGGGATTATAACACGCCTGAAATTCCGGCCACTTACCGCGATGCATCTGCGGCTGCTATTACAGCTTCTGCATTACTGGAACTAAGTAAATACGATGCCGCTAAAAGTGCATCCTATATTGCCTTTTCAGAAAAAGTGATCCGCTCATTATCAACGCCAACTTACACAGCTCCTATCGGCTCTAACGGTGGTTTTATTTTAAAACACAGCACCGGCCATTTACCCGGCAATTCTGAAGTGGATGTACCGTTGAGTTATGCTGACTATTATTATATTGAAGCAATGATGCGGTATAAGGAGATGAAAGGGAAGAAATAATGAACATCGAACAAAGAACAGATGAATGATGAAGTGAGCGTCACTGCGAGGCACGAAGCAGCCTGTGCTTTAAATTACAGGCTTATTTTTGAGACACAGATTGCTTCGTTCCTCGCAATTGACGTTATTTATTCATCTTATCATCACCGCCTGTCCTCCTTTCCCCATAATATCCATTTTCAATATTGAATTTGCGGTTACATCTTTTATCGTTTTTACGATCCCTCCTTTCCCATCATCTTCATAAATACTAGCAGTATACTTTTTTCCTTTGTCTAAGAAATTCAGCGAAAGGTTTGATTGATATGGTTTATCTGAAACCGCTGTTCCAATAAACCATGTATTCCCTTTTTTACGGGCAGTAGTAATGTATTCGCCAATCTCTCCTTTTAAGTGAAGGGTTTTATCCCACACAGTGGGAACATATTTAAAGAACTCGATCTCTTCCGGTAATTGATAATCTGCCGGTCTTCCATACCATAACATGGATTGTAATGGGCTATAATAGATTACTGTTAATGCCAATTGTTGTGCTTTGCTCACCTGTAATTTTTTTGAGAGAAGCGTATTGTTAAAGCTGTCGTTTTGATTACGGTAACAAAAAGTATAATCTGCGGCACCGGATAAAAAACGGGTAAAAGGCAATGTGGTATTATGAAACGCATCAGGATTGTTTTCGTTACCACGTACACCTTCCTGCGTAAGCCAAGCAGGAAGGGTTCTGCTGATTCCGGTGGGTTTGTAATTATCATGTACATCAATAATAAATCCATAGTCCTGTGCTTTTTTTACAGCAGCTATTAACCAGGTGATCCCATCCTGTGTTAAGCCATTCACAAATCCAAATTTCAACCCTTTTACACCCCAGCTTTTATAAAGTGTAAAAGAACTGTCGATATTGTATTTTCGGAGGCCCACATAATTTACATAGAGAATCAATCCAATATTTTTTTCTTTGCCATGACTGATCACTGTAGGCATATCAATAGCAGCAACTACATTTTTTGGATTGGAACTTTGATCAAATTCTGCAGCATATCCTTTCCCATACCAGCCGGCATCGAACATCACATATTGGAAATCCATTTTAGCAGCAAAATCGATACAATCCAATGCACCTTTGGTGGTAAGGGTCATATCACGAATAAGTTTACCGGGTTTGATCCATGCATAATTCCCTATAGGAGCGGGTTTGCTGAGTTTATACAAGAGATCACTGTTATTACAAAGATCAATTGTTTTCTCTGCAACAGTAATGGTGCGCCAGGGTGTGTGAAAATTATCGGATACTTTAACGGTATCTTTTCCGAATTTTACTGTAAGGCTGTTTTCTAAATCTGCTTTGCCGATCATTGCTTTTGTATAGTTATCATTATCAGCTTCATTAATGGCCACATTCCTGTTCGCAGAAGTTAATATAAGAGGAAAATCAGAAGGATTATTTAAGGAGTTGATAGATGTAGGCGAAATAACCGATTCTGTATTATGTCTGTATACTGTATATGACTGAACAAAATTAAATCCTGTATTTTCTTTTATGATTTTAGCACCATTCATACCCGGCAAAAGATACCGGAAAGCAACATTATTATTAAAAACACGCAGCTCAATATTGAATTTGGTGCCATCAGTATTTTGAAAAGGAATGATCATTCCCATATATTGATTCCGGATTGTTGCATTTTCACCAAATGGCCAATTGAAAGTTTCATCGATCTTTTCCTGTATTAATTTACCAATGGTATAGCCTTCTCCTGATAGATCTTTATCTGCAAGCCGGAGTCCCAATGGCGACCAATCGATCAAAGGTTGGGATAGATATGATACTTTATATTCAATACTTTTTTTTGCATTGATATGAAGAAAGAACACAAGTTTTTTATCGGGTGATGATTGACTGATCTCTGAAGATTGTGCCGATAACGAGTATGAGGCAAATAGTAGTATGGTATAAATAAAAGTAATAAAGGATTTGTTTTTCATATAAAGTAGTATTTGTCAGTACAATTTTGGATATCGCACTGGTAATTGATAAAAGAAACTGCCTTCAATTTCTATATAAAACAGACACATTCTGCCACTATTTTCGTTTCTTTACGAAAACGTTTTCTTTGTTTTCGTAAAATCTGTATCTTAGAGTGATTGCAGGCCCCAGCCGGCCATAGTAAAGAACGATCATTCCATTTTATGAGCGGTATCAATTTAAAAAGACTATCCGAAGAACTGGGATTATCCATCTCCTCTGTATCAAAAGCTTTGCGCGATAGTTATGAGATCAGTGCCGAAACCAAAAAAAGGGTATTGGCCATGGCTGAAAAGTTAAACTACCAACCCAACCCGTTTGCCAGCAGTTTACGCAGAAAAAAAAGCATTACGATAGCCGTAGTAATCCCCGAAATAGCCAATAACTTTTTTGCCCTTGCCATTGATGGAATACAGTTGGTGGCACAACAGAAAGGATACCATGTATTAACTTATGTTTCCCATGAAGATGTACGCAACGAAGAATCTACCGTTAAACATTTACAGGGAGGAAGGGTTGACGGCGTTTTGATCTCTTTATGCAGCGATACTTCCAACGGAAAACATTTAACTGTGCTTAATGATACAGGTGTGCCGATTGTATTTTTTGACCGGGTGCCGGAAATGATGGTAGCCTGTCCTACCGTAACCACTGATGACCACGAAAGTGCTTTCAAAGCTACTGAACATTTGATACAGGCAGGTTGTAAGAAACTGGCCTATCTATGTGTTGCAGGAGGATATCTTTCAACTACCAATAACAGAATGAGTGGTTTTCTGGCAGCACTAAAAAAATACAAGATCCCGGAAGATCCCAAAATGATCATTGAATGCAGTAACGATGATGCAGCTAATCTGGAATTGCTGAAAAGAGTATTGAAACAAAAAGGCAGGCCCGATGGTATTGTTTCTTCGATCGAAAAACTGGCTATCTCAAGTTATTATGCCTGTAATGAGATCAAATTAAAAATCCCCCAACAGATCAAGATCATTAGTTTTTCGTGTTTGCGAACAGCTTCTCTCCTCTCACCATCATTATCAACTATTACACCCCCGGCTTTTGAAATAGGTAAAGAATCTGCTTCTTTATTATTCAGAATGATTGAGAAAAAAACATTTGTGAACCGGATTGACAAAGTTGTTTTGAAAGGAACTTTGATTGAAAGGGATAGCTCGAAATGAGTTAATAGTTAATAGTTAATAGTTAATAGTTAATAGTTAATAGTTCGGATTCGTTACCATTGGAAAGTGTTTACTCCACCGGAGGAAATTGTGAATTGAAAGGTTCTGTTTTTCCAGTTAACTGTAACATCTTTGGCGGTTTTCGAGCTGTTTAATGTTATTAAAACGATTTTACCTGCGGGTGTTTTAAAAGCAACATTCGGAATTCCATCAATCAGATTGGAAGCAATACGGACAGAACCGGGCCTCACAAATTTTGCAGCCTGTGCAATAATGTAATAAGCAGGGTTGCGGGTTACTGTATCCTGATTGATGGTGATTGCTCCTAAACAACGGTTGCAACCTCCACGATCTGTGTAAGGTTTGAGTTCGGGGTTGGAAGACAGGTTCCATTCAAGCACTGTTTTGGCCCAATTACGGGTGGCACCGATGATCAATTGCTGGGTACTCCATTTAATATCAGTAACAAAATTTCCGGGTGCACCGATCCATTGTTCTGTGAAATAAATATTTTTATCGGGATGTGCTTCATGCACTTTTGATAAAGCTTCAATTTTTCCGCCATACAAATGAAATGCAGAACCATCAATGTATTTCTTTGCTTCCGGATCATCTAAAACAGAGATTGGATACTCGGGTTTATCTGCATTATGATCATAGATAATAATTTTTGTTTTGATATTTGCTTTTGTAAATGCGGGCCCAAGATGATTTTTTATAAATTCTGCCTGATCAGCGGCAAACATTTGTAAACTCGGATTATTGCCCGGATGCAGGGGTTCATTTTGCACAGTGATGGCATCAATAACAATGCCCTCTTTTCGCATCGATTGTATGTATTTTGCAAAATATTTTGCATACACAGGATAGCATTCCTTCAAAAGATTCCCTCCTCTTGTATCATGGTTATTTTTCATCCATACCGGTGGCGACCAGGGTGAGCCCAGTATTTTTATTGTGTGATTGATCGTTAGAATTTCTTTTAATACAGGTATCAAATATTGTTTATCGTAACCGAGATTAAAATGCTTCAATAAAGTATCTGTTTGCCCATCCGGAAGATCATCATAGGAAAACACTTTTTCATCCAGATCAGAAGCACCGATACTGATTCGGAGATAACTTGTACCAATATTACTGTGATCCGTGCCAAACAATTCCTTGAGTAAAGCCAAGCGTGCAGATGCACTCATTTTCATCAAATGCATGGCACTTCCTCCTGTTAATGAGAATCCGAACCCGTCTATCGATTGATAGGTTTGTGTTTCATCAATCGCAATAGTGTCATTTGAATTAGTTCTCTTATCTGAAAAAAACAAGGGTGATTGTTGTTTGAAAAAAACCGAATTTAACGGATCTGTTTGCCAAACTGTGATACTTTTCTTTGTTTGTGCATAATCAGTAATACAGAAACTTATGAATACTATAATAAATGAAATGACTTGGGTATTTTTTTTCATGATAATATGATAAACAGCTTTATGCCCAGCTAAATGCATCGGTTGATGGGATATGGGTAATTTTGATCTCAGGAATTTGTGGTTGCAGCCATTGTACCAGCCATTCCATTCCCGGCTCTTCACTTACAATATGTCCTAAAACAATTAATGCCGTTTTGGAGCCGGATGCACGCAGGTCGCGTATGTACTCACTGGTTTCCCATTCATCGAGTTCGCCTACAATCAATACATCCGGTTTTTCTTTACCAGCTACGTTGATCTGCATCCTTCCGCCGGCAGAACCCGGAGCAAAAACAATTTTACTGCATAATTGTTTCCTATCACCAATGTATCTCAGATGTGCAATACCCAGATTCTTTTTGGCAAGATCAATAATACTTTGAAGTGATGTTGGCGGTAAATTGATCAGGTATTGTTTTTTTGGATCTGCATTCTTTTCCCAACCCAATGCATTTAATACGCCTTCTATCACACCATCCGGCCGGTGTGCATGAATGGCATCATGGAAACGCCATACAGTGATATTGTATTTTTTGAGTAAAGCTGTTTTGTATTTGTAAGCATCATCATCCACCAGCCAATTGGTTTCATCAAGGTGATTGTAAAAAGTGGGTTCGTGGGCGATGATAAAATTTGCCTGTATAGCTGCTGCCTTTTCTATCACATCTACTGTTGCAAACATTGTGGTAATAATACCTGTAACCATTTGTGAAGCATCGCCCGCTTTAATAGTATCTACTGTTTTAGGAAAGGGCGCGCCGGGAACAGATTTGAGTATCAGATCAATCACCTGTTGAATTGTCATCTTATCGGGCTTTGTATAAAACCGTCCGGCGCTGCCTGTAAAAGGGATCATTAATAAGGGCGTGGCACTGAGGGTTGAAATAAATTTCCTTCGTGAAGTATGCATAGCTATCGATTTAATACTGACAAATTACTGAAAAAACAGTTCAATAAGAGAGGGACAAGAGAGAAAGAGAGTAGCAAGAGTTCAACTCCTCTTATGCTCTTTTTCTCTTGTCTTCGTTTTATTGAAACTGAATTATAGTTGCGTTATTGCTTAATGATCTTCCCGTCTTCCATTTCAATGATGCGTTGTGTATTGTGTGCAAATTCCGGATCGTGGGTAACTATGAGAAGTGTTTGGTTAAATTCTTCTGCCAGTCTTTTAAAGATATCAAATACCAGTAAGCTGTTCTTTTTATCGAGATTTCCTGTAGGTTCATCGCCCATGATAATAGCGGGATCATTGATGAGTGCACGGGCTATAGCAACCCTTTGTTTTTCTCCACCTGATAATTGCGTGGCTTTCTTTAGTGCGAGTTCGCCAATATCCAGCATTTTCAATCTTTCCATAGCACGGTGCTCTATTTCTGCTTTGGAATATTCTTTCAGTTTTAATCCCGGTAACATTACATTTTCCAAAACGCTGAATTCATTTAACAGATAATGAAACTGAAAAACAAAGCCGATCTTTTTGTTGCGGATATGTGCGAGTTGTGATTCCTTTCTTTTCTCCATCGATTCACTGTCAATAAATAATTTTCCTTCATAATCAGTGTCCATGGTAGAAAGGATATACAACAAAGTTGATTTGCCGCAGCCAGATTTTCCGGTGATGGCAACAAACTCTCCTTTGTTAACAGAAAAACTAATTTCATTCAGCACTTTTACAGTAACCGGATCGTGAAAATATTTGTTGATCTCTTGTGCTTCGAGGATTATATCTGCCATAATTATTTTCCCCTTATTATGATTACCGGATCAATTTTACTGGCTTTACGGGCCGGGAAAAAACCTGCGAAATAAGTTGTTACCAATGAAAATACAAATCCAATTATATAAAACACAGGATTATAATTTATAGGATATGTTTTAATAGTTGGTAATGCCGCTGTATTAAAGGGGATCTGATCTATCGTTGCCGATAATAAAAATCCGAATAACAATCCTACCGCTCCGCCAAATAAACCAATACTTTCAGCGATCAGAAGAAAGATCCGGTTCACATCTTTTCCGGCAAAACCCGTTGCTTTTAAAATAGCGATCGAATCCATTTTTTCATAGATCATCATGTTGAGGATATTATAGATCCCAAAGCCTGCCACGATCAGTAACGTAATCCCAACCGTATAAGAGATCAGTGTTCTAACAAAACTTCCTGTTTCAAATTGTGAATTGGCGGTTTGAATATCTTCTGCATCTGTTCCAAATTTCTGTGCGTATTCTCTGGCTACTGCAGGTGCCATTTTAATATTATTGAGTTTTACCTGAAGATCGGTAACATAATCTGCGGGCTTACCCATTAATTTCTGTGCTGTTGCGAGTGAGGTATAGCTCTGTGTTTTATCAAAATCCTGCAGGCCCGATTGAAAAAGTCCAACTACTTTTAATAAAAATCTTTCGCCGCCACCGGTGGTTACCTGAACCACATCGCCAATATTTACGGTTAGTTTTTCTGCCAGTGGTTTACCCAATACAATGCTGTTTGCCACGTTGGCAATATCTGTTGCAGAGCCGGATGTGATATAATCTTTAAAATGAAACAGGTTGATCTCTTCGGCTACTTCAATTCCATTGATGGCACCTGCAATATCAACAGAGCCATCATTAAAAAAAACCTGAGAAGTTATTCTGGGCGCAACGCCCAACACCCTGCTATCTTCCCTTACGGATTGAATTATGGCAGCACTATTATATATCTGCGCCCTGCTATTGCCTGATTTGACGGAATGGATAAAATGATAACTCTTCTGGTATCCTTTCGCACTATATACCGGTTGGTTTTTATTAGGTTTGATCTCATTGAATAATCTTACGTGGGGTGTTCTGTTCAAGATCAATCCATCCAGAAGATCATTCAATCCAGTCATAAAACTCAACAGGGTAATAAACATCGTAATGCTAAACGTTACGCCGATAGCCGCTACCAGTGTCTGTTTCCAGCGGGCCAGCAATAAGGATTTGGCGATATTTACTAGTAACAGATAATTCATTATTGTACCGGCTTATAAATAGTATCTCCTGCTTTGAGTCCGCTGAGTATTTCCGCTTTATTATAATCTTTCAAGCCAACTGTAACTTTTTTCTTTTCTTTAGCAGAGATCCATACATAAGAATCTTCAGACAAATAGGCTCTTGGAATGGTCAATACTTTTTCTTTGGTTTGAATAACCACATTTGCTTCAACAGTGAGATTGGGATAGAGTGTGGTTGGTTGTGTAATAAAATCAGCTTCTACAGTAAAGGATCTTGAGCGTTCATTCATTAAGGGATTGATCTTGTTTATTTTGGCCTCAAATGTTTTTCCTTTGTAACTATCCATGTTTAGTACTACAGTTTGCCCAAGTATCATTCTTGCAATATCATATTCATCTACCTGTAATTCGATATAGAATTTTCTGGCATCTCCTAAAATGGCAACCGGTGTTTGGGTATTGATCATCTCGCCCTCTTTCTTTACCACATCAAATACTCTCCCATCTACCACTGCTTTTACAATATAATCTCCTGAAACAGTATTGGTAATTTGCAGGCTCTTTCGTGATTGTTCTTCAGAAAATTTCAATTGCTTTTGTAGTTCAATCAATCGAAGCGTTGCTGATTGATAGGCGGCGGCAGAATTTTTATAATTGAGTTCTTTCAGATCGAGATCATTTTTGGTGCCGATTTGTTGCTGCCAGAGATTTTTTTGTCTTTCAAATAAGGAAGCATCATTCTCCATTTTTGTTTTGGCAAGATCGATGCTTATCTTTTGATCGTTCAATTTTTCTATATTGGCATTTACCGCAGAATAATCTGCCTGAAGTTTTGCACTTTCAGTATTCAGTTGTGCCATTTCATTAACAATTGAAAACAAAGGATCACCTTTTTTAACAAGGTCACCTTCTGTAACCCATACTTTTTTGATCAGACCGTTTACCGATGAAAAAACCTGGTATTGGTTGCGGGTTTTTACGATACCTGAAGCATAAACTGACTCGGTAATATTTTCGATGGCAGGTTGCGTGGTTTCCTGCTTTTTCTTACAGGAAATAAGGACCAATATCATGCATACGGCCCGGAGAATATATTTCATAACTAACTGCTTGGGAACGGAATACTATAAAGGTAGGCAAATAACCTGATTTTTTGGGGAGCTACAAAGTGGTAGTCCCTACCGGGACAGAAAGAGCCGCTCATGAATGAGCGGCTCTTTATTTTCTACCAATTATTAATTCTTAATTTAAAAGGTTATTCTTTTACTTTCATCAACTGCACCACTTTACGTTTTGCACCTTGAATCAATTCTGCATAGTAGGTACCGCTGCTATAATTGTGCCCTATCTGTATAGTACTGTTGGCACCGATATTTGATTTGGCATCCACTACCCTGCCGCTTCCATCCATTACACGCATGCTGATTGGAGTTTCAAACCTGCTTTCCAGTTTCAATGTGAAGTGGGTGGTACTTGGATTTGGCATTACGGTTACTTTCAATTCTTCTTCCGTTGTAACAGCAATCGTTTCGGCTTGTTTAGTTATGCCTGTAATGATCGGTGTACTTGATAATGATACGGTTCCGTTACATGGGGCCTGATCACAACTTCCCAATCTGTCGCTACCATGGTTTCCGATATGTGATGATACTGCGTTAACACTAACCTGTATAGTTTGTCCATTGTGGCAGATATTCACTTTACTTCCACCTGTTCCGGTAACTCTGATATCTGTAACACAGATACTGATGGTAGCATTTGATTTACAATTGTACTTATTGGTAACTGTAACAGTAAACGTACTATATCCTGCCGCATTTGGCGTAAATACTGGTGATGCAGAAGTTGTACTGCTTAATCGGTTTGTGTTGGCACCAGTCCATGCATAAGTATAAGGAGCCCCACCAGATGGAAGATTTCCTATTTGCAATACAGTACTCTGCGCTCCATAACCCAGATACAAATTGGTATTAACCCCACCTGTATAAGTATTATTGGTTGGAACCGAGCTAACAGTTGCATTGAACAGAGAGCCCATTGTGATCAACTGAACACTTGTGCTGAAGTTACCGGAAGCATCGGTTGCTTTCCAGGTTCTGGTAATGATATTACCATTGGTTACATCGCTGCTGGAAATGGTAACTGCGCTGCAATTATCAGATGCAACAGGCGAACCTGTTACAGAAGGATCCGTTGGAGCCCCACAATTCACAATCTTATTTGGAACATCACTGATAACAGGTTTGGTAACATCTTTCACGATCACAGTTTGATCCTGTGAACTTGAATTACCATTGCCGTCATTATAGATCCAATGGATTGTATAAGTACCCGGAACAGTATAAGTTAAAGGATCAGATGTTGTGGCTTTAACCCAACCTTTACAATTATCCAGTGCAAATGGCACGCGATAATGATGAACATTACTAATTCCATGGTCATCATCACCTTCGTGATCCATATCCTGATCATGATCATCATTATCTCCTTCATTTTCCTCGTCTTCTCCATCCTCATTATCGTGATTACCTGAAACAATGATCACTGAACATTGTGCAGTTAAAGTTGGCAAAGTGGTAACCGCAGGAACCGGTGCCGTTACATCTTTCACAATCACAGTCTGATTCTGGTATGATCTGTTACCATAGTTATCGGTATATGTCCAATGTATGGTATAATTACCCTGGGCATTGTAAGATAATGGATCAGTAGTAGTACCTGTTTTAAGTCCTGTGCAGGCATCCATGGCTTTAGGCCTTGTACTTACCACAGCCGAACATTCGCCGGTAACTGTTGGTAAAGCAGCCACTACAGGTACAGGAGCTGTAATATCTTTCACAATTACATTTTGTGTTTGCAGTGTAGCGTTACCAGCCGCATCTGTGTATTTCCAGGTAATTATATAGGTTCCCTGGATGGTATAAGTTACAGGATTAAGTGTAGTTGCAGTAATAATTCCACTACAGTTATCATTTGCTTTGGGTGCACTTGCAGTTACAGAACAATCACCCGTAAGTGTTGGCAATACTGTAATAAGCGGAACAGGTGCTGTAACATCATTCAATACTACAACAGTTTGTGTTTGAGAAGATGTATTACCATTCCCGTCATTATAAGTCCAGTTAATTGTATACGTACCTACTGCAGAATAACTGGTTGGATCGGCTGTTGTTGCAATGATCAAACCAGAACAGTTATCATTTGCAGTTGGTGCTGATGCAGTTACTGAACATTGCGCACTTAAGGTTGGTAAGGTAGCTACTGTTGGAACAGGTGCTGTAATATCTTTTACAACTACCTGTTGGGTTTGTGTGCTATTGTTACCATTTCCATCAGCGTATGACCAAACGATCGTGTAGGTTCCCTGAGTAGTGAAACTGGTTGGATCAACTGTTGTTGCTGTGATCAATCCTGCACAATTATCCATTGCAGTTGGTACAGTAACAGTTGCAGAACATTCTCCTGTAATTATCGGTAAAGCTTCAATGGTTGGAACTGGTGCCTGATTATCTTTAACAGTAACGGTAAAATTACAACTTGAGGTACCCACACTATTTGTAGCAGTTGTTGTTACTGTGGTAGTTCCTACTGCGAATAAACTTCCCGGCGCAATTGAATAGGTAATTGTTGATACAGGGTTTCCTGTTGTTTCAGTAGCTGCAAAATCAACATTGGCACCACATTTACCGGCATCACTATTTACTGTAATGTTTTGCGGACAGTTAATCACCGGTGGCAATCCTGTAACGATTACATTAAAGGAACAGCTTGCTGATAATCCGGCTGCATCGGTTACTGTATAGGTAACTACAGTGGTTCCGATCGGGAATACAGAACCACTGGCTGGCCCTTGTGTTCTGGTTGTTGTAGCTGCAGAACAGTTATCTGTGCCAACCGGGGCAGTGTAATTTACTAAAGCACCCGCCGCACTGGTTGCATTGGTTGAGATAGAAGGTGTACAAGTGATGGAGGGAGGAGTTGCATCATTAACAATGATCACTACATTATCAGTTGATACAATACCCCAGTTATCTCTTACTTCTAACGTTACCGTATGTGTACCGATTGAGAAGTTTGTTGAAAGACTTACACCTGTACCTAATATGGTTTGTCCTTCTTTCCATGTATAGCTACTGATGGTATTCACTCCATCAGGGTCTGTGCTTGCAGAACCATTCAGGGTTACATTAGCAATACAGTTTGCCGCAGCGCCTGCATTGATATCTGCACCTGCATTTGCAACAGGAGCTGAATTACATGCGCCGTTGTTTGGCATATCAAGATCATGCATTGCATAACCATTTAATACTGCACGATTAGGTTCTGCACCATTGTTTGAAAGGAATCTTACAACCGTACTTGCAGAAGAAGCCGTAAACTCAACGGTTAATATCTTAGCTGCAGGAATCCAGTTTGAGAAGGAATAAGTAACTCCGTTTACATTCACATTAATATTATTTCCGGTACTGTTCACATCATTACTATAGATCAATTGTAAACGATATCTATGACATGATGTTAATCCGCCAATAGTTAAGGTTGATTCATTTCCATTGGGTTGGAATACCAGTGCATCCAATAATTTTTTAAGATTACTGCCCGGTATACAATCCTGACAGAATGCACCACCTCCATTTGCGAAATTGGTAAGATTTGCGGGACTGTTTGAGAAACAAACACCATTCACAGAAACCGGAGCAGCACCTGCACCTAAATTATTAGCTGCTATTAACAGGCCATTATTCTTAATATCTGCATCGACAGCCAATGTTGTAAATGTTGCTGTATTTGCAGGAGCGCTCACTGTATATGGTGCCGATTTTGCAGAGCAGCCGGCTGCATTGAACACTTTTACCGTATAACTGCCGGGTGAGTTAACTGTAATTGATTGTGTGGTAGCCCCATTGCTCCAGAGATAAGATGAGCCTGCACTTGCCGTTAATGTTACAGTGTTTGTACCACATACGGTTGATCCGCTTGAAGTAATAGAAGCAACCGGTGCCTGACCAATTGTTGCACTAACCGGTACCCTTGCAGATACACAGCCATTGCTGTTGGTTGCATCAACATAATAAGTTGTTGTTACTGTTACAGATGGTGAATAAGAAGGCCCTGATGCAATGGCTCTTCCCCCCGTTGGTACATCATACCAATTAATGGTTCCGTTATTTGAAGCCACGGCACTAAGTGTAACACTTCCACTGCCACATACAGTAGCTCCTGTTGTTGAAGTAATATTAGATAATGGCACAGCTGTTGCCTGTAAGAGATCGTTTAAATAAATGGCAGAAGATGAATAATAGAAAGTTGAACCCAGATCCTGGAATCCGTCATTGTCTAAATCACCAACAAACAAACCACTTCCATAACCTTCACCCAGAGCATAAGGTTGTAAAACAAAACTGCAACCGGTGTTGAGTAATACCCTGATAAAACCTCCGGAGCTGCTCTGGTTAAATAATACAGCATCCAGATATCCATCATTATTTACATCCGCCAGTTTAAAGTCTGATACTTGAGAAAGAGGGAAACCGGTTTGAGCGTTATTGAATAATAAAGTTCCGGTTGCTTCAAAATTTCCGTGACCATCATTTCTATTCAAATACAATCCGGAATTATTATAACCATCATACCTTACCAAATCTTTATCTCCATCATTGTCCCAGTCGATTAAATAGACATTACCTGCATAACCATTATCATTGGTTGTCAATTCGTAAGGTGGTGCAAAAGTCCCTCCATTATTTACATAAATTTGCGCAGGCCAGCTATTGCCCCCAGTTACCATATCCAAATCACCATCCCCGTCAATATCTGCAACATCAATGGAATTTCCTGTAGGTGTTTCGCCAATAATAGTCTGACTTAATGCAAAATTTGCATTACCGGTTGTTCCGGTATTCAACCAGATTTCTGTATGGTAGGTACCATCCGGCATTCTTATGCCTGCGTAAATAATATCATTCTTTCCATCCTGATTGATATCTATAATTTTTGCAAGAGGATAACCGTATAATCCACTGATGAATGATCCCGGCATCAATGTAAAATTACCATGGCCATCATTCAGGAAAATCTTACCATAAGTTTGGGAAGTCCAGTTTGTAGATACGATAATATCCAGATCCCCATCCCCATCCAGATCACCTAATTCATAACTGGCATCATTGATACCCGGTATTACTGTACCTGCATCAAAATTGCCGCTTCCGTCATTTTTAAATAACATAATTGCATAAGGATTGCTGTAACGCTCAGCAATTACATCAAGGTCACCATCACCATCCACATCTCCTAAACGTGGTCCTACTAATCCCAATCCACCAAACTGAACTGATGTTTGTTGCACAAAAGTGTTGGTTCTTACTTTAAAGGTTGCACTAACTGCTTTGCGGGCAGATACACAACCATTACTATTAGTAGCATCTACATAAACTGTTGTATTTGCCGAAACGAAAGTAGCGTAAGAAGATCCCGTTGCAAGAAGTGTTCCACCGACAGGTGCATCCCACCATTTAATGGTTTCATTCGCATGTGCTGTTGCTGATAGTGTAACATTTTTAGGTGCAGCAAATGTTGCTCCGGTAGTACCTGTAATTAACGGCAAAGGCACAGGGGTTGTTTGCAAAAGGTCATTTATATAAACAGCTGCATCATTACCTCCAAAAGTGGAAATAATATCAGGAAACCCATCATTGTTAATGTCTCCGGCAACCATCCCACCTACATAACCATTTACTGGTGGTGTTCCAAGAATATACGGTTGCAAAACAAAATTACAACCCTTATTCAGTAATACCCTGGTTCCATTTACACCATTGGTTACTATAGCATCTAAAAAACCATCTTTGTCAACATCAGCAAATTGAAACATTTCATTATTATCCAGGTTAAAGCCGGTTTGTGTTCTGTCAAACAATAAAGTGCCATTTGCATCAAAGTTTCCATGACCATCATTCTTATGTAAATACAAACCTGAATTATTATAGGCATCATATCTTAATAAATCCATATCGCCATCATTATCCCAGTCGATCAAAAACACGGACGATGAATAGCCACTGATCTCATAAGGATCTGCAAAAGTGCCTCCATTGTTTACATATACCAATGCCGGCCAGCTGTTGCCGCCTGAAACCATATCAAGGTCACCATCTCCATCTATATCTGCTACTGCAAGGGAATTGCCCGTAGGTGTATAATTTTGAATAGTTTGAGCCAAGGCAAAATTGGGGTGACCAATCGTTCCTGTATTCAGCCAGATTTCTGTATTCGATGCTCCATCAGGCATCCTTACTCCGGAGTAAATTATATCATTCAATCCGTCTTTATTTATGTCTACTATTTTAGCGAGGGGATAATAAGCATGAGTACTAATGAATGATCCGGGCATTACTGTAAAATTGCCTGCACCATCATTCAGGAATACCTTACCATAGGTTTGAGTAGTCCAATTGGTTGGTACAATAATATCTACATCACCGTCTCCATCCAAATCTCCCAGGTAAAAGTTTGCATCATTGATTCCAGGAATTACAGTAGCAGCAGCAAAATTGCCTGCACCATCATTCTTATAATAAGCTACTCCGTAAGGATAGCCATCCATATTAGCAAATACATCCAGATCTCCATCCCCATCTACATCTGCCAGTTTAGGATCACCAATAGTTAATCCACCAAATTGAACTGCGGTATTTTTTATAAACGTATTAGATCTGGCAAAAGCGTTTACAGTTTCCACACCTGAAAATGATACATCAGTTCCGGTAAAATGGGGTAACCCATTACTTTTAAAATCCGTTCCGGGAGATACTGCTAATCCTTCACTAATTACATCTGAAGTTTTGGCGTAAGTACTCTTGAAGCTGTTAAATTGTGCAAATACAATAGTAGTTGCTAAAAACAGTAAAACAAAAGCGGAGAATTTCATTGTAGGTAGTAAATCTTTTTTCATAATATTCTTTTTTAATACGTATGCAATGCAATACCTTACCCAATTAGGGTGGTGGAGTGATTCATAGGAAATGTGGATTGAAAGGGAGAATTATTATAAATAAATAATTCCTACGGATGCCGGATTTTATAAATCATGCAGTTGAAAACCTACATAACAGCACCAAAATAAAAGCTTAGACTGAGGAATTAACATTGCAACATTAAAATGGTATGAACTGTATATTTTTTGGGTTGAAATGCAAAAAGTATGCGATTCAACCCTAAAAAGTAACTGTTCGTATCAAATTCTTATATCATAATAATGAAACAACTATTTTCATATTGTTAATGAGAATATTCCCGTTCATATTTATTTTACTGGCAACTACTATAAAGTCTGCAAGCCAGTTTCAACAACCTGTTTTTGTTGGAAACAGTTCATGGGAAAAAGTTGTCAATCAAAAAGCGCCCGCCCCATTAGCAGTAACAGAACACAAAGTATGGATGAACACAACGGCACATCCTGATGAAAATAAATCTATTGCTTATCGAAAAATAGATCCGGGCACCCTCATTCTTAAAAATGGTCCAACCCTTCCTGTTGATCAATCCTTCAGCAGTACCGGAAGAAAACTGGCTGCACCTGAAATAGTGGATGCACTTCCGCTGGAAACACGTGATAATGCAGATTTCAATGTATCCTATACGGATAAACAACATGGTTATGCAGGAAGCAATTCCAGTGATTTTGCGGAAGACGATAAACACAATATATGGATAGCTTCAGGCAATGAACTGATCCAATATGATGGATACCATTATTATAAATACAACATCCATAACGGTTTTCCTGACATTACGATTGAATCAATGGCGTATGATAAACAGCACAGACTATGGCTGGGTTCTAATAAAGGTGTGTATTATATAAAAAATGATTCGTTGTTTACTATCAGGAGTAAAGGAATGGATTTTTCAACGCTTTATTGCAGAAAAGTAACGATTGATTCCAAGCAAAGAATATGGTTTGCCACAAAAGAGAATGGTGCTATCTGTTTAGATAAATCATCCCTGCATATTTATGATAAGCGATGCGGATTGCCGTTTGATTATGTGCACACAACATTCATTGATAAGGATGGTAATATTTTATTGGGATTGTGGGATAAGGGCCTGATCATCATCCAGCCTGATAAGATGCTCTTCCTGTTTAGCAAAACCAAACTGATGCAGTACCATGATATTACTGCCATTTATCAGGATGACCAGGGAATATGGCTGGGAGGTTTTACAAGCAGCCTGATTTATCTGGGCAGTAAAGACACTTTGCAATATTCAACCAGTGGCGGGAACTTTAACGAACGGATCTACGATATTAAGAAAGCACCAAATGGTTTATGGATTTCCATCTATGGAGGTGGTTTATGTTATTTTACGAAAGACCGAATTATACATATCTCGCAAACAAATGGATTACTTAGCAACAGTTCCTATTACCTGTTTGAAGACAGCTTTAAAAATATTTGGGTAGCCGATCTTTCGTCAGGGTTTTCCAGATTGAATGAATCTAACTTTTATTTATCGCCCTATCCTAATAAATATATAAACCTTGTATATAATCGAATCCCTGATAAAAAAAGAAATGGAGAATGGATTTTTACCGAAGGATCGGGTTTATCCTTTTACAGTAAGTCGGGACTCACTGCCTATATGAATACATTGCAAAATGGTATACAACCCATGATGCATCCTATGTATGGAATACTTAATGAGGATGGTTCCTTATGGATAAGCAGTTATGGAGCAGGGATTGTTTATGCAAAAGATCAAAATTTTCTTTTTTACCAGTTTTCTGATTTCTGGGAAAATGAAATTATTTTTTCTATGCAAAAAGATCATTCAGGAAGGGTGTTTTTCAGTACAATGCGGTATGGTGTAATTGTATATGATCACAATAAATTTTTTCATTACTCCAATGAAACCGGGTTGGCAAATAACGAACCTGTCAAATTATTTACTGATGTTGATCAAAAAGTCTGTTGTTCATTTAATAAAGCATTTCAGCGGTTTAATGGATCAACTATAGAAAATCTGTATCTAAATAAAAAATTATTTACCCAACCCATTAATGATTATTTGACGATCGATGGTTCTATTTGCTTATTTGGTACAGAAGGAAATGGATTGTATATTCAAAACAAAGAAAAAGTTTATCAGCTTACAACTGCTACAGGATTGCTTTCCAACAATATCAGAACCATTACTAAAGATACAAGCGGCAATATCTGGCTTACAACTGATAAAGGAATTGAATACCTGAGTTTTAAAGGAATTGAAATTACCGCACATACAATTTATAACCAGTCCAATGGTGTGTATTTACTAAATGGCGGACAGGTTATTATTGATCATAAAGGGTTTCCTACCTGGTCTGCAGGCAATAAACAGTTGCAATTTGATCCTGTTTTTAGCCGTTCAGAAAACAAAAAGCCTATTTTTAATTTTGGCCAGGTACTTATTGATACCACTGCACTGACTTCTAATCAGGCTATCAGTATTCTTCCAAATAAAAAGATCAATATTCCTTATTCAATTATTTATTGGGGAAGGGAAAACAATCTGGAAATTTATTACCTCTTAATTTCAAACAGAGGAGATACAACAAAACGTTTTATTGGCGACAAAGGCAATATCTCTATCAGCGAAATATTGCCGGGTAAATACCGGATAGTACTTGCTGCCATTGATAACAAAACGATTTATTATGCAGACCCTATTTTTATCACTGTAAATAATTTCTGGTACAATACATGGCTGTTCAGAATTATTATGGGAATTCTTGTTGTTTTTGGAATCATCAAATACTTCAGAATAAAATCAAAAAGACAACAGCAGTTAAATGAAATTTTAAAGGAAAAAGTTGCAGAGCAAACAGAAGAGATCCAAAAAGAAAAAGAAGAACTGTTACAAAGCAACCTGGTGATCAATAAACAAATGGAAGAAAAAGATGTGTTGATCCAGGAGATCAATCACAGAGTGAAAAATAATTTACAGTTTATTGCAGCCATGGTAGAAATGCAGATGGGTGCAGATTACAAAAAAAATACCGTTGAATCGCTGCTGGGAACTTCGAGGAGAATTGCTGCCATGTCGCTGGTTCATGAAATGTTGTACGATAATAAAGATACACAGGGACTTTCCGTAAAAAAATATATCAGTGAATTGATCAGTCATCTAAAAGAAATGGCCGTTGATAATTCAAACCCTATTCAGATCAATATGGAAGTGGAAGATGTATTAATGGATTCGAAAACTGCTATTGCACTTGGTATGATCATTTCTGAATTGGTAAGCAATTCATTTAAACATGCATTTAAAGATATAGAAGCCCCCGAGGTTTTTATCCGGCTTGTATTTGATACTATTTCCGGAAATATCAGCGTATCGGTAAGAGATAATGGCAATGGCTTCTCCGGAAATATAAGTGAAAAGAAAGGGTTAGGTACACGGTTGATCGACATTTTCAGCCGGCAATTATATGGTACGTATGAAATAGATTATCAGAATCATTTCACATTTTCATTACACTTTAAACCACAACAGGGATGAGCGAAACGAAAATTCTGATTGTGGAAGACGAAGTGCTTATTGCAGAGCATATAAAAGATTATCTTTTATCTTTTGGAATGAGTCAGATCTATATGGCGCACAATAAAAACCTGGCATTACAGGCAATTGAGCACATTAAGCCGGATGTTGTTTTACTTGATATGCATCTTCAACATCCACTCGATGGTATTGAAATCGCTAATTTTATTGATGAGAAAGGAGAACCTCCTTATATTTTTATTACAGCCAATGCTGATATGCTGATCATTCAAAAAGCTATTCATACCAAAGCTGCCGCCTATATAACCAAACCTTTAAAAAAATCAGATTTGTTCGCGGCTATCCAGATCACTTTAAAAGCGCAAACAAAACCTGAAGAAGAATTTTTACTGATCAAAGAAAGTAACACTGTTATTAAAATTCTAGTTACAGATATACTTTATTTTGAAAGCAATGGAAACTATATAAATATTCATACCAAAAAACAAAAAATTATTGCACGCCAGTCTTTGGAATGGATAGAAGAACAGCTTCCCGGACAGCAATTTATGAGGATACACAGGTCATATATTGTAAACATGAGTACCGTTGACAAGTCATCCTCAAAATCTGTATTTATAGGCGATACTGAATTACCTATTTCAAGAACCAATGTTGCTAAAATGGCGGATTATTTGAAAAAAAGAATTCGGAAATAAACTTATTGATCTCCCAACTGTTTTTAAACCAAAGAGCCGCCCATAAAATGAGCGGCTCTTTAATTTCTTACAATTATTAATTCTTAATTTCTAATTCTTAATTAAGATTCTTATCCTCTTGCTTTGATCAACTGCACCACTTTACGTTTAGTGCCTTGTATCAGTTCTGCATAGTAGGTACCGCTGCTGTAATTATGCCCAATCTGTATCGTGCTGTTGGCGCCGATCTTTGATTTTGCATCCACTACCCTGCCTGTTCCATCCATTACTCGCATACTGATCGGTGTTTCGTATTTGCTCTCCAGTTTCAGCGTGAAGTACGTAGTGCTTGGGTTTGGCATCACCGTTACTTTTAACTCTTCTTCTGTAGTGGCTATCGTTGCCTCTGCCTGTTTGGTGATGCCCGTGATGATCGGTGCAGCTGAAGTAGATATAGTTCCATTACATGGTACCTGATCACAACTACCTAATCTGTCGCTGTTATGATTACCGATATGGGCTGATACCGCATTCACACTCACCTGTAAGGTTTGTCCGTTGTGGCAGATATTTACCTTGCTTCCTCCTGTTCCTGTTACCCTTACATCGGTTACACAGATACTGATCGTGGCAGTTGATTTGCAATTGTACTTATTGGTAACCGTTACCGTAAATGTGTTATAGCCAACTGCCGTTGGTGTAAACACAGGTGATGCTATGCCGGTACTGCTTAAACAGCTGGTATTGGTTCCTGTCCATATATATGTATAAGGTGCTCCGTTTGATGGAAGGTTACCCAATTGTAACACCGTACTCTGTGCGCCATATCCTAAGTAAAGATTGGTGTTTACTCCTCCTGTATACACATTGCTGGTTGGTGCCGAACTAACCGTTGCATTCAATACCGCTCCAATGGTGATTACTTGAGTGCTGGTACTGTAATTGCCCGCTGCATCTGTTGCTTTCCAGGTTCTGGTAATGATGTTACCATTGGTTACATCCGCTTTGGTTAAGGTTACTGTACTGCAATTATCTGTTGCTGTTGGTGTACCTGT
>CANBSW010000039.1 GCA_947372235.1 Chitinophagaceae bacterium
GATCACTAACGATGTATTGTTCCTGTAAAACGGATCCGTTTGTATATAGTACCAAAGATCGGCAATGATCCTGTCTACTTCCATGGCTTTCTGAAGATACATATCATATGCGCTCTGGTGGCCATACTCATCCGACTCTCCGAGCCCAAGAAACAAAACTTTGGGATGGTTGCGCTCAATATATTGCCGCGAACTTAAATAGGTAAGTTGGTCATTTCTTGTCTTTCCTTCCCTCGAATTTTTCTGAACCGTATCGATCATTTTTGTAGTTTCATCATCTCCATCCAGCATCTCATACCCGCTGTTCATAAAAAACCCAGATCTTTTTTCATTGAATACATAAGGCATAATATTCCATGAACTAAAAGCGGCTGTTTTTCCATCGGAACCAGGCTGGCTATTCAGGAATTCGAAAACGTTTGTATTCTTATTCTGTAGCTTAAAGTTCAGCATTGGTTTCCAATCCGCATAACCTGTAAGCAATTCGTTATAACCGGGATAAGATATTTTGTAGAAGTTCTTAACGTCCACCTTGCTGTTGAACAACCTGTTGCCATACAACTGGCCCTGTTTTGCTATAACGTTCCAGAAAAAAGGCATTAAACGCTGTCTGCGTAGTTGTGTTGTTGAATCCCAATACATTTGCCGGGCAAGTAGCGTATCTTTTACATTCCTTGTGTCAAACATTAGTGAGCTGTCTGCACCATTAAACAGTTCCTCCCATCGGAAACCATCAATAGTAATAACAAATATGTTCCCTCCTTTTGGATGATCCTGCGCAATAGACAAATTGCAAACCGAAAAACAAGAAATGAACAATAAGAATATCGCAGTTCCTGATTTCTTCCCGCCGACCTTCGTAAATAAATTGATGCAATGAAATAAAAGCTTTATCATATTACTTAATTTGATTGATGAAAAAAATATTACTGTATCGAACAATACAAAAGTGGGAATGTCACTAACCAAAAACAATGTGCATACAACTAAAATAAAAGTGGGGAACAGCTAAAAGATTACCGTTGAACGACGGAAAAAAGACGGGCAAACAACTGATTTTTATATAGGCGGGATTAGTAACTCACAGAAACAGAAACAGTTAGGTTTATTTAAAAGTTTTTTGCATTTCATTGAATCACCTACATATTGCAAAAACCGCATTTAAGGTATACTTTAATGTCTGTTAAATGAAGAGTATGAAATCGATGGTATTCTTTTTCGGATTTCTTTTTTGTTTTTTAATGAGTTCATTAAAAGCGCAACCCGTTATCAATATTAAAGAATCAACAAACTTCTATGAGATCGGAACTTCATTGAATGTTTTGGAAGACGAAACAGGAATGCTGACTATCCAACAAATACTTACACAACAATTCCAGTCAAGATTCATTCGTAGCAACCGGAAGATCCCCAATATAGGAATTACCGATGCGGCACTTTGGTGCAAGCTGAAAATAATAAACAACACAAACGAGGAATGCTACCTGGAACTTTTTGATGCAGCCCCGGACAGCATTACCGTTTATGAAACAACAAACAGTGATTCAATCAAAATCACCTATGGGGGCAACTATATCAGTTTTAAAAAAAGAGAAATCAACGCTAACAATTACATTTTCAGGCTCACTGGCCGATCAGACACTGAAAAGACATATTATGTTCGAATAAAAAATAGTCGCGGCACACAATTTTCTGCATCAGTGGGTACTTTAAAAGGATTACATGAGAATCAGCATGTGATTGATTTTTGCCAGGGAATTTATTTTGGCATCATGCTTTTAATGGTATTATACAATTTATGCATCTACTTTTCTTTACACGACAAGTCTTATCTCTATTATGTTATATACGGAACCTTCATGATACTCATGAACGCTTGCTTAACCGGTTATGCCTTTGAATATCTGTGGCCCGATTATCCTTCTTTTAACAGGTACGAGGATCTTGTTACTGCAAGCCTTGGTATCTCGGGGATTGTATTTGCAATGAGTTTTCTGCAAACAAAAAAATATTACCCGCAAATGCATAAGGTGCTTGTCTATTATTCCGGGGTATTCGTAATCTGCATACTTCTGGTACTTACACAATATTTCCTGATCGCGACCCTTATAGCTGAAATTGGTTCACTCACACTGATCATTTTCTTTTTTATTACTGCAGTAACTCTCTTTAAAAAAGGATATAAACCTGCCAAGTTCTTTCTGTATGCCTGGAGTATACTACTACTATGTGTCTGCGTTTATATACTAAAGGATTTCGATCTTATTCCCTACAATACACTCACTATCTATTCGCTGCAAATAGGTTCATCGCTTGAAGCATTGTTATTATCATTTGCCCTGGCAGATAAAATAAACATCTCAAAAAAAGAAAAATGGGAAATGCAGGAACTTCATCGTACGGAGTTATTCAATAATAAACTTGAAATAAAACAACAAACCCTTCAATTCATCGGGAGAGAGATGCATGATAATATAGGGCAGAAACTTACACTAGCAGCCATTTATGCTCAAAGGATTGAGTTTACCAATATTGACCATGGTATCATATTGCAATTGAAGGGAATCACTAAAATACTAAACGATTCATTAGAAGAACTGCGGGACCTATCGAGGAGTTTGGCAGATACAAGATTTGAAAATTACACCTTAATTCAACTGTTGACGCTTGAAGCCAAAAGGATAAATGACACCGGTATTTGCAAGGTTATTATAAAAGTGAGTGACCAGGATTTCACAATGAATGTAACGTCAAAAAACTTTCTATTACGTATTATCCAAGAGTTTATACAAAACAGCCTAAAGCATTCAGGCTGTAAAAAAATAACGGTTACTCTGGAGCATAACGAAACTGCGCTCATGATATCTGTAAGCGATGATGGGAAAGGCTTTGACCCAGAGTCAATAAAAGATGAGGGAATTGGTCTAAATAATATGGAGCGCCGTATTAAGATAATTGGAGGAACCTTTAACCTGCAAAGCAGTTCTGGAAAAGGAACTACCATGAATTTATTCATTCCTTTTGATAAGCTAAATCAACCAATCATTTAATATGACCCATAATATTGTAATTGTTGACGATCATCTTTTGATTGCAAAAGCGATAAGTTCTGTAATTAACCAGTTTAAAGGTTATAACGTTTTATATGAAGTCGAAAACGGGAAGGAATTAACTGACAAATTCGAGGTTGAAAAAAATATTCCGGATATTGTTTTGCTTGACATTTCCATGCCCGTAATGAATGGTTTTGAAACCGCAGTCTGGTTAAAACAAAACCACCCGGCAGTGAAAGTAATTGTGCTCACCATGCAGGGAGATGATGTATCCCTTGTAAAAATGATTAGGGCTGGTGCTGTTTCATACCTCAATAAAAATGTGCATCCTACCGAACTTCAGAAAGCATTGAATGCCGTGTGTGAAAAAGGAATGTACTATCCAGATTGGGCCACCAGCCGTATTTTATATGCACTTGCCAATAACGAAGATGAACCAACTATTAAACTAAGTGAAAGAGAAATTGAATTTCTTAGGTATAGTTGCACCGAAATGACTTATAGTGAGATAGGCAAACAAATGTTCTGTAGCGGTCGTACCATTGAAAGTTATCGGGACGCACTTTTTGAAAAATTAAATGTAAAAACCAGAACAGCCCTTGCACTGTTTGCAGTGAAAATTGGGTTACATAAATTATAAGGATGAGGGGAAATGGCAGGAACTTCAATGTCTTGTTCACAATTAATTGATTTAACCGTATAAACATAAAAAAAGGAAACGCTTTCACGTTTCCTTTTAGTGCCCGGGACTGGATTCGAACCAGCACATCCTTGCGAACGCTGCGACCTGAACACAGTGCGTCTACCAATTTCGCCACCCGGGCAAGAGTTAATTAATAATTAGAAATTAATAATTATTACTAATTCAGGGCTGCAAATATAAGGGGTAACTGATTTATGGCAAAAGCTAATTTCTACCTTATGTACAAACTCAACCCTTGATTCGCATTAATAATTATTAATTCCTAATTATTAATTACACCACCAACAGGCTGCACCCACGAACATCACTACTGTCCAGCCTTCCCCATACTTCAAAACTGCCGTCTTCGTATACCATTCCTACGTCTTCGGTGGCTATAAAGGAGCTGCTGTAGCAGTTGGCAAGGTCGATCACCTGTAATAGGCCGCGGCCGGTTTCTTTTATTGATAATGGATCTTCTTCATCCCTTATCAATATTTTCATCCAGGGCGGGCACAGAAAACGGCCATCACCTTTACTGTAGGCCTGACTGAGCAATTCCGTCATGCCATATTCTGAGTGGATCTTATCAACGCCCAGTCCTTCTGTTAGCTGTTGGTGCACTTCTGCGCGGGTAAGTTCCTTTCGCCTGCCTTTCATACCGCCGGTTTCCATTACAATGGTATGCTCTAACTGTTGAGGAAAATCAGCAGCAAAATCCAACAGGCCAAAGGTTACGCCAATTAACAATGTTTTTTGTTGATCAGACTCCAGTTGTTGTAGGGTTTGGGAGAGTTTTGTATGATCATTCAGGTAAAACCCACTGGCGGGATGGCCACTCAGTTTGATCAGTTCATCTACCATCAACACCAAAGATGAATGCTGTCGTTCTAAATAAGATGGCAGTAATCCCAAAATACACCAGTCTTTCACATCGCCATAAAACAGGTTGAATGCTTGCAGAAAACTTCTTTTATACAAAAACACATCTCTCACCAAATGACGACTGGTTTGTGTTTGGGTAGTTCCGCTACTTTCAAAAATGGTATCCGGCTCAAATTGAGTGGTGGTTACTTTATGACTTTTAAAAAAAGAAATAGGCAACGCGGGAATGTCTTTGAACGTCTTTATAGTACCAGGATCAATGCCCAAAAGATGGCACCATTCATTGTAAACCCGGTTATTGGCATACTGAAAATGAAAAGTGGTCAGACATTGGTCCGTAAATGATGCCGGATTGCCCGAAAGAGAGAAAATATTGTTAACATCAAATGCCTGCACAGTTGTGTATTGTAATGTTTTAACTAAATTTGAAAAGACAATGAAAAGAATGAAGACAAAAATATTGATACTATTGGCAATACCGGTGATGTTTTATGCCTGTAAAAAAGATACTTATACATCAAAACCGCAGTTAAGCGTTAAAAGCATCAATTCTACTGTTCTAAAAACAGGTGATCTTCTCTATTTTCAGATCCAGTTTACAGATGCCGAAGGTGATATTTCTGATACACTTTGGGTACAGAAAATTTCAAGAACCTGTCCTAATACTGCCGGTGTTCAATTCATCAGCAAAAACAAAGTGCCTGATTTTACCCCTACTTCCAGTTTAAAAGGGATACTTGAGATCGGTTACGGTTATAATGCCAATATCCCCGGATACAGTACTATTTCGGGATGTGGCAGTAAAAACGATACTGCCTATTTTAAATTCTGGCTGAAAGACAAAGCCAAAAATGTAAGTGATACCCTCACTACAGATAATATTGTTCTGTTAAAATAAACAAGGTTGAATGGCCTGATCCGTTTACTGTTTTTTGGAAATTACTTTTATGGTTTCTGTGCCATCGCTTTATCAATAGAAGCCGGCCTGCAACAGGAATATGGACTAAACAGCCTCCCCTACTATCTTTTTGTTTTTGTTTCAACGGTTCTGTATTACACACATGCTTATATAGCCGAGCCATCCGGCGACTCTAAGAACAAACGCTCGGTTTGGTATTTTGAGCATAAAGTCTGGCTAACCTGGTCGCAATTAGTCCTTACCATTGTTTTTTTATCGTTGGGTGCTTATCTCGTTAAGGAGAACTGGGCGGGTATTATTCAAATAACCATGCTGCAATGGGCTATCATTGGGATCTTTCCTTTGGTGGCAGCTTTGTATTATGGAGGAACGGCACCCCAAAAAGCAAGCTACAATCTCCGCAATATGGGCTGGCTAAAACCATTTGTGATCGGGTTTGTATGGGCAGGTGCCGTAACCATTTACCCGGTTCTGTTTAATTGTATTGAAAATCA
The DNA here is from genome assembly GCA_947372235.1 of Chitinophagaceae bacterium. Taxonomy (GTDB): domain Bacteria; phylum Bacteroidota; class Bacteroidia; order Chitinophagales; family Chitinophagaceae; genus Sediminibacterium. Next base: position 6,034 of record CANBSW010000039.1, read on the forward strand.
TATTGCGTATGCGCCCAAACTGCAGAGCTTTTTGTTGTTTACCAAGAACTTTATGTATATCACGATGCTTTGTATCATGTTTGATATCAAAGATTATGCAGCCGATCATAACAGTCAGTTAAAAACTTTTGTGGTTACTTACGGACTAAGAAAAACGATCTTTTTTATCATCATACCCCTCAGTGCCGTTGGTTTGGGCACTTTTGTAACCTATGCGGTGCTGCGTGAATTTTCATGGCAAAGAATACTCATTAACATCATTCCTTTTATATTGTTGATAATTGTTGCCTACTCAATGCAACGCCGTAAAAGCATTCTCTACTATCTTGCAATCATTGACGGATTAATGCTTGTGAAAGCAATCTGTGGTATTATTGGTATTACACTTTTTTAAACTAATCACATGGCAAAGACGAAAAGTACAAAGACAAAAGCAAAATCGATCCTGACAGATACTTCACTTGCTTTTTTAAAGAATTATATCAATACCCCATCCCCCGTTGGGTTTGAGAGTGGCGGGCAGAAATTATGGTTAGAATATATCAAACCATTTACTGATACTTATTTTTCAGATCCATATGGAACGGCTGTGGCAGTGATCAATCCTACCGCTCCTTTTAAAGTGGTGATTGAAGCACATGCTGATGAGATCAGCTGGTTTGTGAATTATATCAACGAACAGGGATTGATTTACCTGAAAAGAAATGGCGGTGTAGACCACCAGGTTGCCCCGGCAAAACGTGTATGGATACATGGCAGCAAGGGACCGGTTAAAGCCGTGTTTGGATGGCCAGCTATACATACAAGAATGAGTAATCCTGAACAGAAAGAACCGCAACCAAAAGTGGATAATCTTTGTTTGGATTGTGGTGCCCGTACTAAAAAAGAAGTAGAAGCATTGGGCATTCATATTGGCTCCGTTGTTACTTACGAGGAAGGATTTGATGAACTGGCTTATGATTATTATATCGGTCGCGCCTTCGATAACCGGGTAGGTGGTTTCATGATCGCAGAAGTAGCGAGAATGCTGAAGGCAAATAATAAGAAATTACCCTATGGCTTATATATCGTAAACGCCGTTCAGGAGGAGATTGGTTTACGTGGTGCAGAAATGATCGCACGCCGCATTAAACCCGATATTGCCATCATTACCGATGTTACCCACGATACCAGTACCCCATTGATCAGCAAAGCTATTGAAGGAGATATCCAATGCGGAAAAGGTCCATCGCTTGCTTATGCCCCCGCCATTCACAATAAACTGCTGAAAGTGGTACAGGATGTAGCAGAGAAAAACAAGATCCCTGTTCAGTTAAGAACTCTTAGCCGCAGTACCGGTACCGATACGGATAGCTTTGCCTATGCCAACGACGGATGCCCATCTGTACTGATTTCCATCCCTTTACGTTATATGCACACTACCGTTGAAATGTTGCATAAGAACGATATTGAGGAAACTATTAAGCTGATGTACCATACTTTACTGGCATTATCGCCGAAGACGAATTTGAGCTACTTGTAGAAGAATTCAGTTAAGAGTGAAAAGTGGATAGTTAAAAGTTGCAGCAAAAACTATTCACTTTTCACTCTTAACTTTTAACTAACCCGTATTTTCGCCCCCATGAGTGGAATAGAAAAAAGAAATATCCGCATAGCCATTCTTGATTTGTATGAAGGTCAGGCTAATCAGGGTATGCGGTGTATTCGTGAAATTTTACAACAATGGGGAGATACCCATCAATTGGATCTGATTTGTGAAGAGTTTGATGTTCGTTTGGCATTACAGGTTCCGGATACATCATATGATATCTATATTTCAACCGGTGGGCCGGGCTCGCCCTTAGACAGTGTGAACAGCGAATGGGAAAACAATTTCTTTAGCTGGATGAAAGAAATTGAAGACTGGAACAACAGTATGGAAGGCTATCCTAAAAAACATGTGTTCTTTATCTGCCACAGCTTTCAGTTGGCCTGCAGGCATTATGGAATTGGTGAGGTTTGCAAAAGAAAATCTACTGCCTTTGGCGTTTTTCCGATTCATATGCTGGAAGATGGAAAAGAAGAAACTGTTTTTGAAGGCTTACGCGATCCATTCTATAGTGTAGACAGCCGCGATTATCAGGTGATCAAACCAAATCATAACAAATTGCGCGAAATGGGTGGCAAGATCCTTGCCATTGAAAAGAACCGACCACATGTGCCTTATGAAAGAGCGATCATGTCTGTTCGGTTCAATGATTATTTTTTAGGCACCCAATTTCATCCCGAAGCAGATGCAGTGGGTATGAGCATGTACCTGCAAAGAGAAGATAAAAAACAAACCGTTATTGAAAACCATGGCGAACCCAAATGGAAAAGTATGGTGGAACAATTACAGGACCCGGAAAAAATCATGTGGACCTATGAGCATGTGTTACCTAACTTTTTGAACCATGCAATGGGAGAACTGATAATTAATAATTAGGAATTAACAATTAAGAATTGAAGAAGTAGATTTATAAACTTAATGATTACTTGATCAAAAAATCCTTTCTGCATTGAGAAGGATTTTTTACTTTCAGGGTGTCGCAAAATTCAATAAAATGGTCCCTTCAATTAGAAAACAGTTCAACAAAAATTTCACAACTGAAAAATACCATGCTTACCTGGATGATTTGAGCAGCAAGCATCCGGGAGCGATTGAATTTCGGGTAGCGGAAACACCTGTTTTTATTGGCAGGGATTTCAAAAACAAAGTGCTATCTGCCTGTGAAAGTATTGTGGATGTGATTACACAATTCAATTTTAATTCGATCAGTTCACATGCGATCCCTGAAAATGTTAGGGTGCCTAATGAAAATGCACATACCCATTTTATTGCTTTTGATTTTGGCATCTGTAAAAATGAAGCAGGTGAACTGGAACCACAACTGATAGAAATGCAGGGCTTCCCTACCCTGTTTGCTTACCAGATCTGGCAGGATGAAATTTGCAGAAAACATTTTGAGATTCCAAAAGGTTATTCCGCTTATCTCAATGGATTGAATGCGCAAACTTATCAGCAATTATTAAAGGAGGTGATATTGGGAACACATCAACCTGAAAATGTGATCCTGCTGGAGATCTTACCACATCAACAAAAAACCAAGATCGATTTTTATTGTACCACAGATTATACCGGCATACCCGTTGTTTGCTTAACACAACTGATTCAGGAAGGAAGAAAATTATTCTACGAGAATAACGGAGTAAAAACGGAAGTAAAAAGAATTTATAACCGCATTATTTTTGATGACCTCCAACAACAATCTGCCGAGATCCAGGAAAAAGGAAAATTACTGTTATCAGATCTGGATGTAGAATGGGCACCGCATCCCAATTGGTTTTACCGCATCAGTAAATACACTTTACCTTTTATTGATCATCCCTATGTACCCAAAACATGGTTTCTCAGCGAATTGGATACTATACCGGAAGACCTTGAGAATTATGTTTTGAAACCATTGTTCTCATTTGCAGGACAAGGTGTGGTAATAGATGTTACCAAAGAAGACATTGATAAAGTAACCGACCCACAAAACTGGATACTCCAACGCAAAGTAAAGTATGCAGATATTATTGAAACCCCCGATATTTCAGCCAAAGCAGAGATAAGAATTTTTTATTTCTGGAAGGATGGAGAACCAAGACCCATTGCCACCAATAACCTTGCACGATTAAGCAAAGGAAAGATGATAGGTGTACGATATAACCAGGATAAAGAATGGGTTGGCGGAAGTTTGGTATACTTTGAAGAATAATAAGAAGCATTAATCATTACTTACATTTGATTTCGTATTTTCATACGAATGAACTTATTTTTTACAAAGCTGATCAAACAGCTTATTCTTCAACAAAAACAGAAAAGCAAGCTTAAACAGCATGGCTACTCAGACTATGAATTGGCCAAGGGCTTTCGCGAATTGAAGATCACCTTTTTAAGTTTTCTGAAAGACAGTTTTTTTATGGCAGCAGGTATTGGTTCTGCCGCGTTTGGACTGGAGAGCTTTTTATTACCCAATAATTTTATCGACGGAGGTGCCACAGGTATTTCGCTACTGCTTTCAGAATTAACTTCTATTCCCTTATATGTTTTATTGTTGGTGATCAATATCCCTTTTGTATTTCTTGGTTATAAAGTGATCAGCAAAAACTTTGCGATCAAAACGGGGATTGCCATCACCGGTTTATCGCTTTGTGTGGCATTCATACATTTTCCGGAAGTTACACACGATAAATTATTGGTTTCCGTATTTGGCGGGTTCTTTTTGGGTGCCGGTATTGGTTTGTCGGTGAGAGGTGGTGCTGTTATCGACGGTACAGAAGTATTAGCCATTTTTATAAGCAGAAAAATAGGAATAACCATTGGTGATTTTATTATTGTATTCAACATCTTTGTTTTTTCTGCAGCAGCCTATCTGTTAACGGTAGAAACAGCTTTGTATTCCATGATCACCTACCTCGTGGCTTCCAGAACACTTGATTTTGTAATTGAAGGTATAGATGAATATACAGGCGTTACCATTGTATCCGCTCATAGTGATACGGTACGAAAAATGATCATGGAAAAAATGGGGCGTGGATTAACCGTATACAAAGGCAAACGCGGATTTGGGAGTCATGGCGAAAGAAATGATGTGGATATTATTTATACCGTAATTACCAGACTGGAACTGAATAAGCTCAATACCGAAATTCAAAAAATAGATCCCAATGCTTTTGTGGTAATGCATAGTGTGAAAGATACCAAGGGCGGAATGATCAAAAAAAGAGCGTTGAAGCATTGATGGTGTGGTGAGTAGTGAGTAGTGAATAACTTGCATCAAAAAAATCAAACTGACGACTGACGACTCACAACCCTAAATTCACCATTGCCCATTCACCCTATGATCATCTACCTCATACTAACTTCCCTCATCATCGCATTACTCTTTTTTGCACCCGCTATCTTCAATAAAAGAAGTAAGAAAAAACGATTGCAGCAATTACGATTGCAATGGGGCAAACCCAATATTGATACTTTCAGAAATGAATATTTGATTGAACAATTTTCAATATTACAACAAACACCGGGGAGATTATCTGACCAGACCATTTCTGATATTGATTTGAAAGACATATTTGCTTTTCTGGATCGTACCCAAACCTGCGTGGGGCAACAATACCTGTATCATCGTTTATTGCATCCATCAAAAAATATTGCCGAACTGGAAGAATTAGATACTCAAATAGAATTCTTTGCCAGGGAAACAGCAATCAGGGAAGAAATTCAGTTATTATTATCCCCATTGCAAAAACACGATGCGCATTACATCAGCAGTTTATTAAAAGACGAAATTTTCAAAAAACCAAAATGGCAGTGGCTTATCAGAATTGATACTGCTGTGGTAATTGCGATGCTTATTTTGTCGGTTAAATTTCATGTATTGCTGGTATGGTTAATGCTTCCTTTCACCATCAATATGTTACTCCATTTATGGGGGAAGAATAATGCCTCACAATTTGTACGATCCTTTCCTCAATTACACAGGCTGATAAAAATCTCAGAAATAGCTTGCAGGAAAGAGATCCCTTTCAATAAAGAAAAAGCACTTGCCGGTATTCGCGGGCTAAATCGTTTTCAGAAAAAGTTTCGGATGTTAAACTTCAGAAGCAGTTCATTGGATGAGGCATCAATGGCAGCAATGATTGTAATTGAACTGTTCAAAGCTTTATTATTAATAGAAGTACATAGTTTTCTGAACTGCATCGATGAAATACAGGAAAAAAAATCATCCATTATTGATCTCTTTAATTTTGTGGGCAGTATTGATATGGCCATTTCAATAGCATCTGTTAGAAATGGAGCCGGCCACTATTGTAAGCCCGAATTCATATCGCCCAAAAAGGAACTGGAAATTGAGAAAGTATATCACCCATTGATAACTGATTGTACCGTTAACTCATTACAGATAGCCGGTAAAAGTATTTTGATTACAGGATCAAACATGTCTGGCAAAACCACATTTATCAGAACCGTGGCTATCAATACCATACTTGCCCAAACAATCTATACTTGTTTTGCAGAAAGTTTTTGCATGCCTTCTTTACAAATATTATCATCTGTCCGTGTCAAAGATGATGTGTTGGAAGGAAAAAGTTTTTATATGGCAGAAGTAGAAGCCATTCATGAACTGATCAAAGCATCTGATACTGCTGAACAATATTTATTTGTACTGGATGAGGTATTCAAAGGCACCAATACCATTGAAAGGATCGCCGCTGCCAAAGCCATTCTGTCTTATCTGAACCGGAATAACCACCTGGTATTGGTTTCTACGCATGATATTGAGCTGGCAGACTTGTTACAGGATGAATATGACCTCTATCATTTTGAAGAACAGGTAGCCAATAATGAGCTGTTCTTTGACCACCTCATCAAAAAAGGTAAACTCACAAAAAGAAATGCGATCAAGATCCTCGAAATATCAGGATATCCGGAAAGTATTCTGGAAGATGCAAGAATGATAGCCGGCAACAATTCCCTTCAGCATTAGCCTGATACAATTCGGATTGGCCCATTCGAATATTAAATTTGATAATTTGTAGCACGCACCGTATTTTAAGAACTTAATTATGCTAATGAGAAAAATAATATTATGCTGCTCCTGTCTGCTTTCCCTTTCCCTGTATGCACAGGAAAACTATGAGATCCAGGTGTATGGTGCCGAAACCATGGATAAAGGCCAAACCATGTTTGAAATTCACAGTAATTATACTTTTAAAGGCGGACAGGATATTGTAAAAGGGGTTCGTCCCTCCTATCATTCCGTACATGAAACACTGGAGATCACACATGGTATTACAGATAATTTTGAATTGGGATTTTATCTCTTTACCAATTACACCCCAAATTATGGCTGGAAAATTATCGGCTCACATTTACGCCCAAGAATAGCCGCTCCGGAAAAATGGAAACTTCCTGTAGGGCTTAGTCTTTCCGCAGAAATTGGCTGGCAAAGCAAAGAGTATTCTGCTGAAACATTTAGTATGGAGATCCGACCCATCATCGATAAAACCATTGGCAAACTATATATGTCGCTAAACCCGGTACTGGGCGTAGCTTTTAAAACCATTGACGAGCCTTCGGCTCCTGCATTTGCTCCTAATTTTAAAGCTTCGTATGCAGCTTCCCCCAAATTTAGTTTAGGTGCAGAATATTATGGTGATCTGGGACCATTGAATCAATTTGAAAAATTACCCGAACAAAATCATGCATTGTTCTTAGTAGCAGATCTTTACCTCGATCCCAAATGGGAAGTTAATTTCGGCCCTGGTTTTGGATTAACTCCGGCAACAGATGGTTTTGTTTTTAAACTGATTTTGGGAAGAAGGATTGACTGGAGGGGGAAGAAGTAAAAAATCAAAAATAGTATGTTTTTGATTTTTACTTTTCACTTAGTTCACAAAGTTCCACCAAAGTCCAAACCGCAACCACAAACCCGTTCCCGGATATTGGTTGGCATTGAAATTTAGTTTACTGAATGAGAATCCTTTTGATACATCCAGTGTATTCAGATTTTCTAATCTGAAGAAGCCTTTAAAACTCTTGATCCGGAAATGTACAAATGCATTGATATCAGGCAGATTGGTAATGGTATTTGTGTTTTGTACAAAATACTGCCCGATGAAAGGTGAATAATTATCCGCTTTATATCCGGTGTTATACCTGAATTCTATTCCTGTAGACAAGAAGAGATTGGTTGCAAAATTTCCTTCAAATGCAATGCGGTTACGGGTTAACAGCAATGGTATATTAACCGGTGGTTGTCCGGTGGTTTGCTGCACATGGATTTCTGTATACCAATTCCAGTATTTTGAGAGACGAAATTTTTTCTCCGCATTTAAATGAAGCACATTAAAAAGTGTTGCATATTGTTTGGCAGAAAAGAAATTATCGAAATATAAAAAATTAGTAACCGCAAAATATTCTCCTCCCATTTTCCATCCATTTCTTGGGTTTTCGAAGAGCCCAAAAAAGCGGATAATATTTTCCTTTGAATAATCCGTACGGTTAAGAACAGGAAAACGGCTCTTATCATCAAAAATAAATGATGGCGAACGATTCACATTCTGAAACCCAATATTCAGAAAACCAATCTTTTTACTCAGCTGGCGTTTCATACTGATATAGGCTGAATAATCACCGGCATTAAATCCATTCAGGTAAAACTGACCATTTGCTTCAATATCCCAAACCTGGTTGCGCGTTCTGTTTCGGTACTCTCCACTTACAGAAACATTATAAAAACTGGTAGTAGTAACGGTATCGTCAAAAGTCCCTTTTACATTCTGCAGGTTAATGCCCGCTTTTACAAACTGGCTCAGGTTGTTCTTATCAGGAAAAGAGATCAGACTGAATTCATTGTTGATATCACTCCATGAATCTTTAAAGCCAATATATGTATTGCTGGGCAACCTCACATTGAAGTAATCATTATACCTCGCCGAGTCTACATTATTATCGAAGAAATTATATTCTCCATGATTCATGCGAAAATTATGTTCGATCCGAAACCTTGGATAGAATATTTTGTAAGTAACCGAGTCGGTTACCACAGAATCCTTCTGGCCAAAATCGTAATGATGCCGGATAAATAAAGTATTGGTCTTATAAATATTACCTGTGTTTACTCCGGTATTAAAAGGATTTCTTCCGGCCGTTCCTGCTTTACCCAGCCTGGTTTCCAGCTCATAGGGATCATTTAATGCGAGACTATCTAATTTTTTCACATTCTGCAAGCCGCCGTTTTCAGAAGAAGCGCTTTTATTGGATAAGTAAATAAAGAACAGTTCATACCGTTTATTCAGTGCTTGATAATGTGTGGTAAACCTGAAATTATTCTGGCTCGCATTCTGGTTTTTCAGGTTGCCTGGTGCATTGCTGAAACGGTATTCCAGTGAAAAATTGAGGTTGCTTTTTTTGTTTTGTGTATGTACCACATTGATCAGCTGTTCCGCCTTACTTCCTAAAACATAGGCGAGTTCTGTATAAGGCCTTGTAGTTTGGTATAATTTGGTATTCTCCAAAGTAAATCCGTATACATCATATTGATGAAAGCCTGCATCAAATCCGGGTTTCATAATAGGATTAAAAAAGAAGGATTGTGCAGCAGTTCCATAATTACCCAGGTTATGATAATAATAAGGCAACGGAAAACGCGACGTAAAATCATTGATCGATGAATCCAATGTACGTATACGTGATGAATCGAAATATTTGTAAAAGATAGTGATGGAATCAGCATTACTGTCCCTTTTCTGTAAAGAATCAGAACCCTTTGATTTTCTGGTCATTCTCCCCTGACTGTCATACCCAACCGTGCTGTTTCCCTGTTGTGTAGATAACTGACCGATATTACGGGGCTGCGCCAATAACTGGCTGTGAAAGCCCAGAAATAAAACCAGTATCCCCAGTATGTTTTTCCCTATCGGTAAACGCATGCATGCAAATTGCTGTAAAATAATGGAAAAGAAAGGATGCGTTGAGTTAAAAGTTAAAAGTGAATAGTTAATAATCCCATCAAATCACTTCTAACTATTAACTCTTCGCTTTTAACTCCTATAAGCTTTTCACCAACTCCGTAAACAACAAAGTCAGCTTAGGTTCCGCATCTTTCGCAGCCTGTAATACTTCTTCATGAGTAATGGTATTTTCTTCTTCACGGATCCCGATATCGGTAATCACGCTGATGGCAAATACTTCTATCCCACAATGCACCGCAGCAATAGTTTCCTGAACAGTGCTCATCCCAACCGCATCTCCCCCTAATGTATGAATCAGCTTGTATTCGGCACGGGTTTCAAAAGTAGGACCAGTTACGCCGGTGTATACGCCCTGTTTCAGAACAATATTATTTTCGGCACCTATCTGCTTTGCTTTGCTGATCAAAGCTTTGCTGTAAGGCTCACTCATATCCGGAAAACGGGTTCCCAGTTTTTCTTCGTTTTTACCCAACAATGGGTTGGTGGTAAACAAACTGATATGGTCATTGATGATCATCAGATCACCAATTTTGAAATCAAGGTTTACCCCACCGGCAGCATTGGATAATAAAAGCGTTTTTACACCCAATAATTTCATTACCCTAACAGGATAAGCCACTTGTTGCGCCGTGTATCCTTCATAATAATGAAAACGACCGGCCATCACCCACACTTTTTTACCTCCCAGTTCCCCAAAGATCAACCTTCCCTTATGGCCTAATACCGTACTTACTGGAAAATGCGGGATATCATTGTAAGATACCTCCTTTTCAACGGCAATATCATTGGAAAGATTACCCAATCCACTCCCTAAAATAATTCCTGTTGTTGCTTCTTCCGAAACCAATCCCCGGATATAAGCAACGGTTTCCTCTAACTGACGCATAATTTCTGACATAAGCTCTATTTATTAAGTGCGCAAAGATAGAATTTATGGGGGAAAGGCGCTTTGGAGTTTGGAGTTTGGAGTTTGGAGTTTGGAGTTTGGAGTTTGGAGTTTGGAGTTTGGAGTTTGGAATTGATCTGACACAATGCATATTGCATGTGTGAATAAAAATACTCACGTCTCACGAATGGCGACTCACGATTTACAGCTCTCGGCTGCACAACAAGCAAAAAGGCCACTCAGCTGAGCTGAATGGCCTTTATAGTAGGTTAAGAGTGTTTAGTTTAACTTAAACGCTTAACGTTAACGGCGTTTAAGCCTTTACGTCCTTCTTGTACATCAAAAACGACTTTGTCGTTTGCTTCGATCTGATCGATCAAGCCATTAGCATGTACAAAAGTTTCTTTACTGGAGTTATCATGCTTGATAAAACCAAAACCTTTTTCTTCGTTGAAGAACTTTACAGTTCCTGTGATTTGTGTGTCCATTTGTAAAATTGTAAATAATTAATGGCCGCAAAAGTAGCACTTTACAAGTTCCCTACCTAATAAAACTCGAATTCTACTGTTAAATTAACTGCAAATAACCGCATATTTTGATTGATAACCCCTTTACAATCAGTGTTTCAGCGGTTTTTGCCGTTTATGTAGCAATCATTCAAATCGCCGGCAAAATGAGGCCGGTAACCTATCTTAGCATTGTTCCGCCCCGATATATAAATTAATCTTGATGAAAAAACTACTCATTTTCACTGTCACATTTGTGAGCATCAGTTGCCTGTATGCGCAAAAGATCTCCTATAAAGTATCATTCCCCAATGCCATTCATCATGAAGCGCATATAGAATTAACCGCAAACGGCATTCCATTAAAACCGGCGGTTTTCAAAATGAGTCGCTCTTCTCCGGGCAGGTATGCTACCCATGAATTTGGGAAAAATGTATATGATGTTTCGGCTGTTGATGCAAACGGAAAGAAAATTTCGGTAAACCGGATTGACGGAGATGTATATGAAGTACCTCAGCACAATGGCAATATTACGATCGCCTATACTTTATACGGCAATTATGCAGATGGAACCTATGCAGGTATTGATCCCGAAAGTATTCACCTGAATATGCCCGCCAGTTTTATGTGGATGAAAGGAATGGACGAAGCCCCGATTACTATCAGTTTTGAGATCCCAAAAGAAAACAAAGGAATGATTGCTACACAATTGGCGCCCACCAATCAACCCTATAAATTTACAGCACCGGGATTGCAGTATTTTATGGATTGTCCTACCAAAATTGGTAACCTGAAATTCCGCGAATGGACCATCAGCAATCCGGATGGAAAAACATTCAATATGCGCATAGCTCTTGAATCCGAAGCAACAGATGCACAGGCAGATGTGCTTGCCGAAAAAGTGAAAAAAATTGTACAGGAAGCAAAAGCCGTTTATGGCGAGTTTCCAAAATATGATTATGGTACCTATACATTTATTGCCAGTGCCAATCCTTTTGTTCAGGGTGATGGTATGGAACACAGAAATTCTACCATGATCACTATCCCTATGCAATCCTTTAATCCCGATTTTTTACTCGAAGTATTTTCACATGAATATTTCCATAACTGGAACGTAGAACGCATCAGACCCAAAACCATCGAGCCATTCAATTTTGAGAAAAGCAATATGAGCAATGAACTGTGGTTTGCAGAAGGGTTTACACAATATTATGGTGAGTTATTACTTGCACGCTCAGGATTGACTGATGAAAAAAAATACCTGAATACAATAGCAAGTCTGGTGAATACCAAAATGAATACTCCGGGTGCTATTAGCTATTCACCCGTACAAGCCAGCAACCATGCGGTATTTGTAGACAATGCAGTAGCCATCGACAGAAAAAATTATGAGAACATGTACACTTCCTATTATCCATATGGTGCAGCTGTTGCACTGGCGCTGGATCTTGAGTTGCAAACACGTTATCATAAAACAATAGACTCTTACATGCAGGCTATGTGGAAACGATTTGGCAAAACAGAAATACCGTATACATTGACAACCATGCAGGAAACATTGGCATCAGTAACTGATGCGGCTTTTGCAAAGGACTTTTATGGTAAATATATTCTTGGTCATGAAGCTATCGACTATACATCCTTATTGGCCAAAGCAGGATATGAATTAAAGAAAGCCAATGAAGGCAACCCCTCCATCGGTATCAATAGCCGTGTAAATGAACAGGGGAAATTGGTGATCGCCACCAATACAATCAAAGGTTCTGCAGCATATGAGGGCAGACTTGATATCAATGATGAACTGATCAAGCTGGGTGATACACCTGTTAAAACTACAAATGATATTTCTACTTATCTGCAAAACAGAAAACCCGGCGATGCGGTGATGGTTACCTATAAACACAAAAATATTGAAAAACAAACCCTGCTGGTATTAAAAGAAATAGTAACTCCGGCAGTTATTCCATTTGAGCAATCAGGCAAATCAGTTTCAGATGAGATGAAAAAAATAAGATCTGCCTGGTTTGACAGCAATGCAAAATAATTTAGCTTGCCGCATCCTTTCAATGTATTGATATGTTTGATCTGACTTATGTAGATATTTCGGGAACAATGGGCCTGATTGCAACAGGGCTGCTCACTTTCAATTTTTTATTGGGGATGATGTTAAGCACTGCGTATAAAAAAAAGGCTTATTGGAAAAAACTACCTGAAACAATAAAAAAAATCAGCATTGACGATCTGCATAACTGGACGGCTTATGTGGCAATGTTCTTTGTGATTTTGCATCCTTTATTTTTATTGCTTGATAAGGCACAGAAATTTACTTTAACTGATGTTTTGTGGCCGGTAAATGCACCCAAACAATCCAATATTGTTTTGTTGGGAACGATTAGTTTTTATGCATTCATCATTGTGATCATTACAACACAGAAAGTAATTAAGAAGAAAATGAGTTTTCGTTTATGGAAGAATATCCACCTCATTTCTTATGCCACAGCTTTGTTGTTTTTGGTGCATGGCTTATTGATGGATCCATTGCTAAAAGACAGACCTGTTGACTGGCTCGATGCCGAAAAATTCTTCTCCGAATTTTGTTTATTGCTTTTTGTGGTGCTGAGTTTGGTGAGGGTGAGGTATCATTTCAGGAGTGCATCAAAATAAATAAGCAGTTTGCGTCTGGCACTCTCTTCACCGCAGAGATAGGGAGAACGGAGAGGTTTCGCAGAGGTACTCTGCGCCGCCTCTGCGACCTCCGCGGCTCAGCGTTGAAAAAAAACTCACACAAAGACAATTCCAAATTCAGTTAGGCATTCCTTAACTTTAGGATAGAGATATCAATTCTATGTTTTTAGCAGGAGCTTCCACCCTTTTGGTCATTACCATTTTCATTGCCGCATCTGCCATCATCTGGATCGCCGGAACGAGGATCACTTATGCAACGGATTATATTGCCGCTCACTTCAAACTGGGTGAAGCATTTGGCGGGTTGGTATTCCTTGCCATAGTGACCAATCTTCCTGAAATTGCCATTACAACCGTTGCAGCATACAATCATGCAATGGACATGGCTATCAGTAATATTCTTGGCGGCATTGCAATACAAACGGTGGTGTTGGTACTGATCGATATTTTTGGCGTAGGAAAAACTGCCCCGCTTACTTTTAAAAGCAATTCCTATCTCTTATTACTCGAAGGTATTTCGCTGATCTTTATTTTAACGATCGTGATGTTGGGAAAACAATTTTCACCCGATCTCATTTTTTTCAGAACCACCCCTTTTGAATGGCTGATCGTTTTTGTTTGGCTGGGAAGTATTTACCTGATTTCGAAACAATCAAAAAATGCCAAGCCGCATCCTCGCAAAGGCTCTTACCCACATGAGTATGATGAGGAAAAACAGGCAACCAAAAAATCAGCTTCCTTTACATCCATACAAAAAGCATTATTGGTATTTAGTATCTGCGCAATTGCCACGCTGATTGCAGGATGGGCCTTAGAAGAAACCGGACAACTATTGGCCGACAGGTTTCATATGGGTGGTGTTTTATTTGGTGCAACCTTCCTAGCCTTATCAACTGCCTTGCCTGAAATATCTACGGGTATTGCTTCCGCAAAAATTAAAGACTACCAGATGGCAGTGAGTGATATTTTTGGAGGGAATGCTTTTTTACCGGTGTTATTTATTGTTGCTTCGCTGATTAGCGGAGATGCTATTTTACCATCATTGAAACCATCCGATATGTACCTCACCGGGATCGGTATTTTATTAACCGGGATTTATATGGTTGGAATGATCTTACCGCAGCGAAAACAGTTTTTAAGGATGGGGATTGATTCGGTGATTGTGTTGATTGTGTATGCGGTGAGTGTGTTAGGATTATTATTTCTAACCTAACCCAATCAAATTGCGCCATAACGCCTTTGCGTGCAAATTATTCTCGCCAAGGCGTTATGGCGCAGTTTTATTTCGCTGTAGCTTTCTCCCCCCTCAACGCATAATACGCCCATATTGCACTCAACATCATAAACACAGAACCCAATAAAAAGGAAGCTCCCGGAAAATATACCGGTGCTTTGGGACTGGTAAAATACGCAAACAGGTTCGTCATCATGGGCGGACCAATGATGGACGTGGCACTCATTAAACTGGTTAATGCGCCTTGTAATTCACCCTGCTCATTGGGTGGTACATGGCCGGAGATAATAGATTGCAGAGCCGGGCCACAAATTCCGCCTAAACAATAGGGGATCAGGAATACAAACATCATCCAGCTTTCGGAGGCAAAAGCAAATAATAATAATCCGATTGCATATAATCCCAATCCGAGGTAGATACTTTTTTCGTTCCCGATCTTTGGATTGATCACGCGTACTAAACCACCCTGCACCGCTCCTACCAATAATCCAACTACCCCTAAAGAAATACCAATCATCTTGGGACTCCATTTGAATTTTTCAATATTAAAAAAACTCCAGTTGCTTTGTACAGCATGGGCGGCGAGATAGATCAATACAAGTGATACGATCAATCCGGCAACACCCGGATACTTTCTTAGTTGTAACAATGAGCCCAGAGGATTGGCCCGCCTCCATTCAAATTCGCGTCGGTGTTCTTTATCGAGAGATTCGGGTAATACAAAATATCCATACAGCCAGTTGGTCAATGCCAATCCGGCCGCAACAAAGAAAGGAACACGCGGACCGAGTTCGCCCAATAATCCTCCTATTAATGGCCCTACAATGAAACCCAGTCCAAATGCAGCACCAATCATTCCAAAATTCTGTGCGCGGTTTTCGGGTGTGCTGATATCGGCAATGTAAGCAGATGCCGTTGTAAAACTTGCGCCTGTTATACCGGCTATCAATCTTCCCACAAATAACCAGGCAATGGATGGTGCGAATGATAAAAAGAGGTAATCAATTCCAAAACCAAATAAAGAAAATAAGAGAACGGGCCTTCTGCCATATTTATCACTCAGATTGCCCAAAATAGGCGCACAAATAAATTGCATGAATGCATACGCAAAAGTTAACCAGCCACCATATTGTGAAGCAACACTGATATCAGAAACATGCAATAATTGTTCGATCAATTTCGGCATTACAGGAATGATCAATCCAAATCCTGTTACATCGATCAATAAAGTAATAAAAATAAAGCCCATTGCGGCTTTGCGGTTACTGGCCATGGTTGGTAAAATTATCTATGCGTGAAAATCCTGTTTTCTTTTGTGAAAAACTAAAAAATTATATGGATTCTCTTTTCACCCCGGGTATTTCCATAACCAGGTCTGCTCCATAAGCTCCGGCAGGTGTTTGGTAACCTGTTTTAAAATGACCCTCTAATACTTTTTTGGTGATGATGAGGCTGCTGATTGCTGTTAAAGTATATCCTTCAGGACATTGTAAACGAACGGCTTGTGTTTGTCGGGCGGCATTGGTTACTTCTCCCCAAACCAGACTCATTGCTTTGGCGCGCATTTCATCAGTTGGACCGGCAGGTTTTTGTTTGATCTGTTGTTTGGCACGGTTACGAAAAAAAGAAGTGCGCAATATCCAGTTAAATAAAAACTGCCACTTTAATAGTTTGAATGTTTTGGGAGATGTGCCTGTGTAGGTTTCAATATTGGGGATCCCCGTTGTTGTGAATGCGGTTGATATATCCCCCCAGGGAATGGCCATCACAAACATTTTCTTAATGCCGAAATCTATCCAGAGGCCTTTATGCCCTAATGGCTTTCTTACAATCACACCATTCTCGCGAACCACACCACCCTCACCGGAATTTTCTGCCATCGTGGTGGCGGTACCATGAGATAGTTTTCCACCCACCATCGCAAAAGCCAGTTTCAAATGTGTTGCATCAGGCATTTGATTTTTCAAATACAATGCGGTGCAATCCGTAGGAACCACATCAAACCCAACACCGGGCATGATCATGATACCGGCTTCTTTGGCTTTGTAATCGTATTTTTTGGCAGATTCAAAAACAGAGATCTCGCCGGTAATATCTAAATAATGAGTACCTGTTCCTAAACAGGCATCGATCATTTTTCTGGCTGTGTGTTGAAAAGGACCCGCAGCATGCAAAACAACAGGAACTTCTCTCAATGCTGCTTCTAAATTTTCAGTATCTGAAAGATCGATCACTTTATAGGTCAGACCAAGTTGCTCTGCCATCTCTTTCAAAGCAGGTTCTGAACGGCCCGCTAAAATGGGTTTTATCCCGTACTCCGCTGCCATTGCAGCAATCAATCGGCCGGTATATCCATTGGCCCCGTAAAGGAGGAAGCGATCTTTTTGCATATCGAAATGTACAAACAAACCATTTCATTTCAATAACTCCAAATAAAAAAAGGGAGTATCTCTACTCCCTTTTACCCTTAACCTGCTTATTTCAACCTTCTTATTTGCGAAGAGTGATCACACCTACTGAAGTTTCAGACGGAGCTTTCACCACCACATTGTTCAATGTTGTATCGATATAACCGTTTGATGCATTGATGAATACTTTGTAAGTGCCATCTTTCATACCTCTTACTTTAAAGAAGCCTTCTTTATTTGGTAATGCATAAGATGTATCCGTTGCATTGTATACAGTAACTACGGGGAATCCTGCACTTGGTCCAACCCTTCCTGCAACACTTCCTGTGGTACTTACCGTATAGAAATGGAATACAGGACGTAATATAAATGCGCCATTTACAGTTGTGATAATAGAACGTGTAATATCAAAATCAAGCCATAAACGTGATTTGCCTGGTTGGTATTCTTCACACTCACGTCCGCCCAGTTTTACCAATACATAATTTAATGCACCGGCCGGTAAGGCTACCGGATAAGTAACACTGTCTTTAACCACTGAATTCCTTGTTCCCAGTTCAATCTTGATTAAACGGATTGAACCTTTTGTAATTCCGGCAGAAGCCAAAACAGTATCCGATCCATTTCTAAACTGAAGTATATCATATACTCCGGCAGTAATACCCAGATCATGCCATACTAAAGATGAATCATTCTTTTTATCGTTGGCACCACGGCGATCCCAATCCATACCGTCATGTTTACGTGTGTCAGAACTGGTATCTACCAATACTTTTACTGATTGGATATCCAGATAAACATGGTCAAATAAACCCGGACCATCGGTTAAATACAATGATAATTGTTGTTGACCAACAATACCGTTTTCAGCGGAATTGTTTTTGTTACAGGCTGTCATCACAAATGATACAGCAAAGGCCATAATGGCTACAAGGAGGAGGTTTTTGTTTTTCATGTGTTTTTAATTTTTAAAGTAGCATTATGCCATCCGCGGTATTGTTGTTATTTTTTAATTTGTTCCCTTTGTTTTATTAGATGCAATTACCATGCTGCGTGTGTACTAATGATTTGTTAAAGGGTTTATTACGGCTCGTATTTGATTTTTATTAACTTTTTACAGTATACCAAAGAGTACACTTACCAGCATAGATGGCCAATGCTCTTGTTTTGCCCCACGGAAGTTTTGGTAAGATTTCTTCATACAGAATGCATAAAGAAAAGATTGTTACTTAACTTGGCCTTCTTCAAAAAATGCTCATGAGAAAGATACTATTTGTTGTTTCTGCGTTGCTTATCAGTAAATTCATTTTTGCACAACCATTATCTGATAATGAGAAAAAGATCATCAGTTATATTAACCTGCATATCCCCGACGCAGAAAAATTACTGATAGAAACGGTTAACATTAATAGCGGTACCCTAAATAAAGCAGGCGTAAAAAAAGTGGGCGATATATTTACCACCGAATTTAAAAAAGCAGGTTTTGGAACGGAATGGGTAAACCTACCCGATTCATTAAACCGCGCCGGGCATCTGGTAGCCACCCGCAAAGGCAAAAAAGGAAAGAAGATTTTTATCATCGGCCATCTGGATACTGTATTTGAACCGGATATGCCCTTTTCCCCTTACAAAAAATTAAATGATTCAACTGCAACAGGTCAGGGAGCAAATGATATGAAAGGCGGAGATGTAGTTGCCATTATTGCATTGCAGGCACTTCAGTCCATGGGCTTATTAGATGATACCAATATTACCGTTTACTTTACCGGTGATGAAGAAAAAGCAGGCGTGCCAACAAGTGTTAGCAGAAAAGATTTTATTGAAAGAGCCAAAACCTGCGATATCGCATTAGGATTTGAAGGTGCAAATGGATTGAACACCATAGCTACAGCACGCCGAGGTTCGAGCGGTTGGAAATTACATGTAACTGCAAAGACTGGTCATTCTGCAGGTGTATTTACGCAGGCAGCAGGATATGGTGCCATTTATGAAGCTGCGAGAATTTTAAATACTTTCCGGGAACAGTTGAGTACAGAAAAATACCTCACATTCAATCCCGGATTAATTGTTGGTGGATCTGATATGCAATATGATGAAAAAGCTGCCAAAGGAGATGCCATCGGTAAAACCAATATCATTTCACCGGAAGTAGTGGTAACAGGTGATCTGCGTTTTTTAACGGAAGCACAGAAAGAAGCCGCACGCGAAAAAATGAGAACGATTGTTGCTCAAAATTTAAATGGCAGTAAAGCAGAAATTAAATTTCAGGATGGCATTCCCTCAATGGAACCAACAGAAGGAAACAATAAAATATTATCCGTAATAGATGGTGTTACAAAAGGAATGGGGCTTGGCGCTTCTGTTGCCGGAGACCCCGGCTCTCGTGGCGCAGGTGATATTTCCTACATCGCAAAATATATGGATTGTGTTGACGGACTTGGTGCATCAGGCCGCGGCGCACATGCACCGGGCGAAACCATTAACCTGAAAGAATTTCCTTTTTTGATACAACGCGCAGCTTTATTAATTTACAGATTAACACATACAGAATAAAATCCCCATTATGAAAAAGAACACCACCCAATTGTTTGCTTTTACTTTTTTACTGATCGCAGTTTTTGCATTTGGTTTTGCAGGAACAGCAGCAGAGAAAAGAGAATATTATGAGATCAAATTATACCGTGTTACAACCAATGAACAGGTAAAGAAAGTTGATGAATTTTTAAGAGATGCCTACCTCCCTGCCTTACACCGTGCGGGAATTTCTAAAGTGGGTGTTTTTCACCCAAGAGGAATTGATACGGCTGTTGATAAAAGAGTGTATGTTTTTATCCCGGTTAAAACACTGGATAAAGTAAGTGTTGTGGAAGATCTGATGGTAACAGATCCCGAACTGATCAAAGCAGGTGATGCTTATTGGAATACCGCATTTAATACTCCGGTATACAATCGCATAGAAACCATTATTCTGAAAGCATTTCCTTTGATGACAAGTTTCAATGTTCCCAATCTAACCGGAAATAAAACAGACCGCGTTTATGAATTACGCAGTTATGAAGGGCCAACAGAAAGATTATACCGTCAAAAAGTAAAGATGTTTAACGAAGGCGGAGAGATCGCTTTATTTAAACGTTTGAACTTTAATGCTGTTTTTTATTCTGAAGTTGTTGCCGGCAGTCATCAACCCAACCTTATGTATATGACCAGCTTTAATAATATTGCCGATCGTGATGAACACTGGAAAATATTTGGCACCGATCCTGAATGGAATAAACTAAAAGTGGTTCCGGAGTATTTGAATACAGTTTCTAAAAACGAACAGATCCTTTTGAATCCAACTGAATTCTCAGAATTATAAGAGATCGAAAAAACAAAGCCGCAGATTCGCAGATTTATTTTTGAATATTATCTGCGAATCTGCGGCTTACCTATTTCTTCAATTTCTTCTACATATTTTTCTACCTTATTTGCCTTTTTAACTTCTTTAACAACTCCAACCACTTTACCCCTTCATCCAAACATTATCCACCAATCTCCAAATCCCCAATGGATTTGCATTCTTCAGTGCATCTGGCAGTAAATGATCCGGACAATTCTGGTAACAAACCGGGCGCACCCATCTTTTCACCGCATTAATTCCAACAGCAGTAAAACGGCCATCGGTAGATGCAGGAAATGGTCCGCCATGAACCATACTTGCACAAACTTCAACACCGGTTGGTACACCATTGAATAAGATTCTTCCTGCTATAGTTGGTGCAATATCTAGTAGAGATTCGTTATCAGCAAAATCCTGATCAGTTCCCATTAATGTTGTGGTAAGTTGTCCGGCAAGTGATTTCCAAACTGCTTTCAATTCATTGCTATCCTTACAAATGACCATTAATGAATAAGGACCAAACACTTCTTCATGCAATAACGGATCCTGTAAAAAAGTAGCTCCATCAACTGTTGCTATAGAAGGCAATGCTTCTAATGCAGCAGGTGTTGTATTTGATTTGGAAAGCAGCTTCACTCCTTGCTGATCCAATGCATCCTGCATTTTTGTATAGTAGGCTTTATGAATTCCTGCATGCAACATTTTTGCCGGAGCTATGGCAGACATTTCTACAGCAAGGTTTTGTAAGAAATTATATAACCCATCACCTTCCATCGCAATCAACAAACCGGGGTTGGTACAAAACTGTCCCGCACCCATTGTGATTGATGCAGCGTATTGTTTAGCCAGGTTCTCTGCATTTTTCGCCAAAGTATCCGGAAGAAATATAACAGGATTAATACTACCCATTTCAGAAAAGACAGGAATCGGATTTTTTCTTGCGGCAGCATAATCATACAAAGCCTTACCGCCGGTATAAGAACCGGTAAATCCAACCGCCGCAGTTTCGGGATGTTGCACCAATGCTTTACCTGCTTCAAAAGAAGCATCGGTTACATGTTGAAATGTATTGGCAGGCATTCCTGAACTTTTAACAGCCGCCTCAATCGCACCTGCTATCATTGCAGAAGTTTGTAAATGACCTGGATGTGCTTTTACAACAACAGTACAGCCCGCTGCTAAAGCACTTGCGGTATCTCCGCCAGCGGTTGAATAGGCGTAAGGAAAATTGCTTGCACCAAATACAACAACCGGCCCCATAGGTATCAGCATTTTTCTGATATCGGGTTTGGGTGGAGTTTTATCGGGGATGGCTGTATCAACCGTAGCTTCTACCCAACTACCCTCGCGCAGCATTTGTGCGAACATGCGGAGTTGCATGGTAGTTCTTCCACGCTCACCAGTTAAACGGGGCAAAGGAAGATTGGTTTCTTCTGAAGTTTTTGCCAGCAATGCATCGCCCAATGATTCAATATTATTGGCGATTGATTCTAAAAACAATGCCCTTGCTTCGGGTTTTGTTTTTTGATAAGCTGTGAATGCAGTTCCTGCATTTTGCATCACTTGATTGATCTCCTGTAATAAACTGTTTTCGTTGCTCATAAATTTATACGCTCAAATGTAAATATTCGGGTAATATAGGTCTTGTTGCAATTCCCTGGTCAATGGTTTGTAAGATCCTTTCTCTTTCTTCACCCACCAAAGTTAATCTTGGTGCCCTTACATATTCTGAACCAATACCCGCCTGCTTTTCAGCAAGTTTGATGTATTGAACCAGCTTGGGATGAATATCCAATTCAAGCAATGGCATAAACCAACGATAGATGGCGATGGCTTCTGCAATATGTCCGGCTTTAACCAAACGGTAAATAGCAACTGTTTCTCTTGGAAATGCACAAACCAATCCTGCCACAATACCATTGGCACCAAGTACCAATTCTTCCAAACATAGTGTATCTACCCCACATAAAATTTTATACCGGTCGCCAAAGCGGTTGATGAGGCGGGTAATATTGGTAACATCTCTTGTTGATTCTTTAATACCTGTTATATTTTTACAAACCGTAAGGTCTTCGAACATATCAAGTGTTACATCAATTTTATAATCGACCGGATTATTATAGATCATGACCGGCAGATCAGTTGAATCTGCAACGGTTTTAAAATAGGTAACCGTTTCACGATGATCGCTTTTATAACGCATGGGCGGCAAGATCATAATTCCCTGCGCTCCCCATTGTTTTGCAAACACTGCCTGTTGCAAAGCTTCTTTGGTACTGCCTTCGGCGATATTTAATACTACCGGTACTTTACCGGCTACTTTTTCAATGGCAAATTTTACAAGGGTTTCTTTTTCTTCGGTACTTAATACACTGGCTTCCCCCAGAGTTCCGCCAAGAATGATACCTTCTACGCCTGCATCCAATTGTGCCTGCAGGTTTTTTTCAAACAAAGGCAGGTCTAACTGATCATCTGCCGTAAATTTTGTGGTGATAGCGGGAAACACGCCTTTCCATTCAAATTGCATAGCTGTATTTTTTATAAAGGTATCTTGATTGTTTCAATCATTAAATACGGTTTTTAAGCAATACTGATACTATATTATCCATTTTATACACCGCAAACATCAATATTGGTTAATTTAGCTTTATGAAAGTAATTCCATTTCAAATACCCAGATCGGGCAAAGCTTCTGTTAATATACAGGTTGATAAGGTTCCACACTTGTATAATCACTTACACCAGCATCCCGAAATTCAAGTCACGTTGATTGCTAAAAGCAGCGGCACATTGATTGCTGGCGATTATGTAGGTCGTTTTGAAGAAGACGATGTATTTGTAATTGGCTCTAACCAACCGCATGTCTTCAGAAACGATGCCATCTATTTTGAAAAGAAAAAAAAAGCAGAATCCATAACACTTTTTTTCGATGAAAATACTCTGGGAAAAGA
Organism: Chitinophagaceae bacterium; assembly: GCA_947372235.1. Lineage (GTDB taxonomy): Bacteria > Bacteroidota > Bacteroidia > Chitinophagales > Chitinophagaceae > Sediminibacterium. Next base: position 29,626 of record CANBSW010000039.1, read on the forward strand.
GTTCTGGATGCATACAGAACTCTCTTCTTTCCATAGTTTTTTTAACAACAGTCAGTTTGGGTTTCGGTTATTGGGAGATAAACAAATGGAGATGCAAAAATTACTTTTGTCAATAAAGGATGCCGCCGGCCTGGAGAAACTTGGACTGTTTATTCAGGTGTTGAATTTGTTGAATTCTGTGAAAGAGATGGTGCCCCTTTCCAAAACACATTCTCAAAAAACCATTAAAAGTTTTGATGGAAACCGACTCAACAGGATCATCAGTTTTACCTTTAAAGAAAGTCATCGAAACCTGATGCTTGCAGAAATTGCCGGTGTTGCCAATATGACCGTAGAAGCTTTTTGCAAGTATTTTAAAACCCGGACCGGTAAAACCTATATCAATTTTCTGAACGAGATCAGGATCAGCAATGCTTGTAAAGCCTTATTGCTGGAAGACAAAGCCATTACCATGATCTGTTACGACTCCGGATTTTCCAATCTATCCAATTTTAACAGGGTGTTTAA
>CANBSW010000040.1 GCA_947372235.1 Chitinophagaceae bacterium
GAGAAATGGAGAAATTTTGGTACTACTGTTTTTACCTCTTACAACTATAATGGTGCATTTGATCCGGCAGGAAATGGGTTAACAGCGATCCCCAAAACAAACCGGTTTACATTAAATCCAAAATTTTTCTGGGGATTTCATTCAAGAACTTCAGCATGGTTTGGACTGAACGCAACATTTGAAGACAGATATGGAGGAGACATGAATGTTTTAAATGGCGCCGCAGATAATACCCATCAATATTTTGAAAGAAACCAGACCAAACGTTTCTCAACACAGTTAAATATAACGCACACTATTGACGATTTCAGTAAACTTGTTTTTAAAAACGCTATTGGTTTGTTGGATAGATCTTTACGCTTACCAACTACTTTGTTTAGTGGTAACCAATGGTCGGGCTTTAGTGAGTTGAGTTATGTGTATCATAAAAATAAAATGAACTGGGTAGCGGGAATGAATTTGTCTTCAGAAAAATTTATTCCGAAAGATTCTCTGAAACTAAATTATAGCCAATCTACCGCAGGTTTATTTGTACAGAATACGTATCGATTTAGTAATGGGGTATCTTTAGAAACAGGATTACGCATGGATTACAGCACACCTGCTACCAAAGATCATACCAATAAACTTTATCTCTTACCACGGATCAATGTATTATTAAAATTCTCTCAACAACTGACCAGCAGAATTGGTGGAGGTTTCGGATATAAAATGCCAACACCATTTATTGATGAAACAGAAAAGATTGCTTTCCGGAATATGATTTCGCCTGATCTCGGTTTGCTCAATTCTGAAAAGAGTTATGGTATTAACGCCGATATCAATTACAGTATGAAAGAAGATGGGTTTGCACTTACCGTTAACCAACTTTTCTTTTATACAAGATTGGATAACCCTTTATTATTTCAGGGAAATACTTTGATTAATGCAACCGGTTATCTTACCACAACCGGCGCGGAAACCAATATGAAAGTATCGATTGATGAATTGGCCTTGTATCTTGGTTATAGTTATGCAGATGTGAACAGGAATTTTTTATCTCAAAAAACCCTCCAGCCACTTACGCCAAAACACAGGCTGAATGCAGATCTTACCTATGAAATTGAAAACAGTTTCCGGTTTGGATTCGAAGCGTTTTATACGGGTGAACAAATATTGAATGATGGAACTACTGGTAAAGCCTATACCACTTTTGGTGTATTGATTCAAAAAATGTGGAAACAGTTTAGTGTATTTGTAAATGTCGAGAACCTGACGGGTGTGCGGCAAACCAAATGGGGAAGCATTTTTAACGGAACAATTACAAGCCCTCTCTTCAAAGATATTTATGCGCCGTTGGAAGGAGCCATTGTGAATGCGGGAATAAAACTAAAGATTAAATAAAAGGCCGGGAATTTTTATCTTCCCAGCCTTTTATTATTTAGAGATCATCATATTCATACAAAGGATCAATATGGGTTCCTGCTTTCATTTCAAATACGGGATTGATGAGGCCATCTTTTAAACCATATACCCATCCATGCAGATCCGGCCGCTGTTCATTTTTCCAGGCACGTTGTATGATGGATGTTTTGGCCAGGTGCTGTACCTGTTCTTTCACATTTAACTCAACCAAACGGTCAAATTTGCTTTCTTCGTCTGTGATATTTGCCAGTTCATCTCTATGCAAACGATATACATCTTTGATATTGCGGAGCCACATATTCAATACCTGTTTAAAATCATGATTGGTCATGGCAGCTTTAATACCGCCACATCCATAATGACCGCAAACAATTACGTGTTTTACTTTGAGGTGTGTAACAGCATAATCCAATACACTCAAAAGATTTACATCTGTATGTATTACCAGGTTGGCCACATTTCGGTGAACAAAAATTTCACCGGGTTGTGTATTGGTAATTTCATTGGCAGGTACACGACTGTCGCTACAGCCTATCCATAAAAATTCCGGCGTTTGTAAATGCGAAAGGCGCTTGAAATATTCCGGGTCATCCTCTACTTTTTCCTGGGCCCAGGCCTTATTTTCCAGTAATAGTTTTTCGTATGTTTTCATGCGGTTAAAGATTTAGGTTGTTGAAATAAAAGATGCATTGATTTATGCTCACTTTTTTTAATTTCTACTCGGATATTTTTTAAATGTGCGTGACAAAGAAAATTATTCACTTCTTCAATCACATCCTTATCAATAAAATCGGCCCTTGTGGCGTCAATGAGTACGTATGCATTTTCAGGAACGTCTTCCAGTTTTTTCTTTACGATGGGTTTGTTGAGAAAAGAAACATCTTTTCTGAAACGGATCAGAAAATTATTCTGATCATGTACCACAAAAACCGATGAACGGAAATTGCTTCGCACCATAAAGAACAGTCCCACAAAAATACCTACTATAATACCTATCAAAAGATCGGTTAATAAGATAGCAACTATGGTAACTACAAAAGGCACAAACTGGTCCCAACCTTTCTGATAAAATTCTCTGAACAAAGAAACTTTTGCCAGTTTATACCCTGTAAATATAAGTACTGCTGCCAATGCACTGAGTGGTATTTTATTCAGAAGCCCCGGAATCAACATTACGAATACCAAAAGCAACACTCCGTGCATGATAGCGGATACTTTTGTTTTACCGCCTGCTGATACATTTGCTGAGCTGCGTACTACTACAGAAGTAAGCGGCAAACCACCAATTAGCCCTGAAATAATATTACCAATACCCTGCGCTTTTAATTCGCGGTTGGGAGGGGTAACTCTCTTTAATGGATCCAATTTGTCTACCGCTTCAATACCCAGTAAGGTTTCGAGACTGGCTACGATTGCGAGTGTAAGTGCAGTGATCCAAACATCCGGATTATTCAGAAATCGAATGTCCGGAAATGTAAAGAAAGAAAAGAATGAACTGATATTGGTTGCGACAGGTAATGAAACCAGGTGTTTGGTTTCAAGCGCATAAGCCGGATTGCTGATCTTTAAATATTCGTTAATACCAACGCCTGCCAATACTACTAATAATGGACCGGGAATGAGTTGTAATATTTTATGAGATTTGATAAATTTTCTTTCCCACAAGATCAATATCAATAAGGAGACAGCACCAATGATCACTGCTGATGGTGTTATCAAATGGATGGCCTGAAACAATTCAGAAAATGTATTTTGTTTATCCCCCTGTGTAAAAGTTTCATCACCAACAAAATCAGCATCGTAACCAATAAGGTGCGGAAATTGTTTCATGATCAGAATAAAACCGATAGCAGCTAACATTCCTTTGATTACAGAGTTGGGAACATAGTCGCCAATAACACCCGCTTTTATAAAACCCAATATCAACTGGATAATTCCTGCCATTACAACTGCGAGCAAAAAAGCTTCGTATGCCTGTAACTTTAAAATGGCTGAAGCAACAATCACGGTTAATCCTGCAGCCGGACCACTTATACTTAACTGCGATCCGCTTAAGATTCCGATCACAATTCCGCCAACAATACCGGCAATGATGCCTGAAAACAAAGGTGCACCGGAGCCGAGGGCAATACCCAGACAAAGCGGTAAAGCCACCAATACTACAACGATAGAGGCCGGCAGATCATTGCCAACACTCTGAAAATATTTTTTCATGTGCTCATAAAACTTAAATAAAATAATAAGATTGCTTGCTCAGTAAATGATCAGCAATTGGGTGGAGGCACATGAATATCGCCGGTATGATTCTGAGGTATAGCATCTGCAAAATGCAGGTGTTGGAAAGAAAGATCAGTAAATACAGAACCGAGTGTAAAAGCAGGTGTATAAAGAAAGTCGCTTTTAAGATCAACTTTTTTTATGCCATCTTTCTCTATATCAACCGAATGTGGAAGCTCTTCTGTGAACTGGTTACTGAAGAGCATACTACCCATCTGTTTGATAGGCAATACTTGTATGGTTAGAACCAGTAATAAAAAATATGTACAGAGTTTTCTCTTCATTGGTTGCTGCGAAAATAGACAGAAAGAAAACAGGGAAGTGTTAAAAATGGTTTAACAAAATAAAAATTTTTTAAAAAAAGTAGCCGCAGATTCGCAGATTATAAAAAAGAAATCTGCGAATCTGCGGCTAAATAAACCCACGAAAATCGACCTAAATATTCAAACCACCACAGGCACTCAATACCTGTCCGGTTATATAAGAACTCATATCACTTGCCAAAAACAAAGTAGCATTGGCAATTTCTTCTGCCTTTCCAAAACGGCCCAAAGGAATTTTTTTGAGAAATTCACCAGCGCCTTCTCCATCTTTCAAATAATGTGTCATATCGGTTTCAATAAATCCTGGCGCAATGGCATTGCAGCGGATATTGCGACTGCCCAGTTCAAGCGCCACAGATTTTGTAAAACCAATAATGCCTGCTTTACTGGCCGCATAACTGCTCTGCCCGGCATTGCCCCGAACACCCACAATAGAACTCATATTAATGATGCTTCCGGTTTTTGCTTTCATCATTGGGCGGATCACCTGCTTGGTCATGTTGAAAATACTTTTCAGGTTGATGTCCATCACTTCGTCCCATTGCTCGGGCGTCATTCGCAATAAAAGATTGTCTTTAGAGATGCCTGCATTGTTTACACATACATCTATCTTTCCAAACTCTTTCAATACATCATTTACCAATGTTTCACATTCGGCAAAAACCCCTGCGTTGCTTTTGTAGGCTTTGGCTTTTACACCCAGTGCCTGCAATTGAGCTACCAGAGCAGCGGCTTTTTCTGCACTGCTGTCGCTAACATAAGTAAAAGCCACATCGCTGCCATTTTCGGCAAGCATCAGGGCGATGGCGGCACCAATACCACGGGCGGCACCGGTAACTATGGATACTTTTCCTTCAAGTAATTTCATAAACAAGTGTTTGGTATGAAGAACAAATGTAAAATAAATGGGGCTTGAAACAATAGATAGTTTTATTGCGGTTTGGCAATGCTATTCATATTCTTTTCAAAATCGTTGAGGTGCGATTGGTACAATGCAAATGCTGCCAACAGGATTACTGTTGGTAATACAATTCCGGGATTATATAATATCACAAAAAATAAAAGTGCACATATGACAAATAGGATGCGGTAATAACTTTCATTGTCGATATCCTTCATCAATAAAATACTGTGAAAGAAAGCGGGCATGGAAACGGTTAATAACAGAATCTGTGGAAGATCGGTTAGTTGAAAATGCAGGGCAAATCCTTTCCATATAAAAATCAATTCAGGCAGCAACAATAACAGGTACATCAATAATAAGCCAATAAATTTTTTAATAATCGGTACGGGTAAATTTTTTGTAAATACCAACCTTTCCTCTTCATAAAAGCGGATCTGTAATATGATGGCAGCATGTGCCACTACTACCAGCATCATGATCAATAATATGGGTCGTATATCCGGTGTATCGGGTTCGTATAAATTGATGAAACCATATAATAACAGTAATGTAAAGAATTTGGTTATTAACAACATGGGCGTTCTTTCTTTCTGAATAAACCAAAGCGGAATAGAAAATAACGGTTTAGGAAAAAATGGTTTCCCGGATATTTTTTTTAAGAAACCTTCGTTCACATTTCTCTGAAGGTATCTTCTGTAAATACCTGCCGAAAAAAGAATCATCACCAGATTACTGATGAGTACTGCCCACATAGCACCAAATAAATGCTGGCTTGCGGCAATAAAAGCTACTATCAAAGCATAAACCAATACCGGCATATATACCTGAATATGCACAAACAACATATACAGGTATTGCTCTTTTGATGATAATGTATTCAGGGTAATGAGAAAGCGATGTCGGGGTTCAGTCAATTGTTTGGTAATATGATTGACACATTTTATGGTATATAAAAACCAGATAAGGATCACACAACCTAAAAACACAAAACTTTCTATCATTCCCTGTATCAATGATAAATGGTAATCTATCAATTGTCCGCCCTTTACCACCCCAAACAATACAAAAAAGAAGAACAGGAAAAAACCGGCATTCACTTTATAAAAATGATTAACAAGTACACGTTGCAATATGGTAAGAGCCGATCTATGCATGATTCATAATAATGGTTTGATGTGCAGCTGATAGTGTTTGAGAAATACCAAGTTGCCCGGTCTTAAAAGGCTGATGTGATGTGATAATAAATGAAATGTCTTCTTCTGAATGTAGCCGGTTTACCAAAGAACAGATTACTGCCACTGCTTCTGCATCAACTGTGATGAGAGGTTCATCCAATAAGATCCATTTGGGGTTGCCAATAAAGGCCAGAGCGATACTTAATTTTTTCAACATACCGCTTGAATAAGAGCCTACGGGTTTTTGATAGGCATCAATAATGTGTAGTTGTTCTAATAAAACCAATGCTTTTTGCTCTGTACTCTTTTTGGTATAACAGTATAATTGTACAAGATCTTTTGCAGTGAGAAATAAAGGATATAATGTTTCTGCCTCAGCGTAATTTACCTGCTGTAAAAATGAAACCCTGTTTTTTTTGATTGAACAACCATTTAAGCTGATGTTTCCCGCAAACGGATGCAATCCACCAATCATTTTTAAAAAAGTGGATTTACCTGAACCGTTTTCACCTTGCAGCCAGTATACTCCATTGGCTATTGACAGTGATGGGATATCCAATGCGAGAAAAGTGCCGTAATGTTTTTGTACAGAGTCGAATTGTAACATATGGCTAAGTAAAGAAAATTGATCGGGCCATCCTTGAATAAAATTGGCTTTGTGATTTTTTTAACCGGTGCGATTTGCACACATGGGCGCAAAGACGCGTTTTTTTTCACTACTAACCTCCAACCTTTCGCTTACCCAATTCCCTATCGTCCGCTAAGCTTAGGCGAGCGCGGTGTGCTTTTGCGTGCAAAAACTTCTTTTCAATAAGATAAACATACCCATTTGTAGATTAATAAATATTTTCGCTATCACAAATGAAGCCTCCCGCTAATATAAAAACCATTTTACTCATAGCTTTTCTTCTCGAAACGCTTTGTGTAACCTATGCTTTGTTTTTTCCGGTAGCCATTGGTTTTACAAGTGTGACCTATACCGCTTCAGGATTGGTGATTGCCTGGGCCTTGTTGTGGATGAACCGCAAAGGCGAGTTGGCAACAATACATCCTTTCACATTTAATTCGGCCCTTAACCGCTATCGCTGGGTATTGATGGGTATTGCGCTGCTGGTGATGTGTAAATTCTCCATGCAATGGATGGAAGATGATCCATTAAGTTACCAGGATGCCGATATGTTACCCATCATCAAAACTATGAGTGAAAGGTTTTTGGCTGGGGCTTGGTCGCACGTGTATGATCCTATTCCTGAAATATGGGGTGGCACTCATCCAATCTATTTGCCTGCCATGTGGTTACCGTTTAGTTTGCCTGCGGCGTTACATATCGACATACGCTGGTTAACCGTATTGGTTTTGTTTTTGGTATGCAGTATTTTTTTATGGCGATTACAGCCACTTCGCAAATTTGCATGGTTGGTTTGTTTATGTGCATTTTTATTATTCTGGTGGCTATTTGCTTTTGAAAATGCAGGAGTGGTACCTTATACAGAAGAAGGCATTGTGATCTTTTATTATGTTTTATTAACCATTGCCGTAATGGGCCGTAAAGCATGGCTGATTGGTTTGTGTGCTTCGCTTTGTGTATTGAGCCGGTATGCTTTGATTGGCTGGCTTCCGGCAATGATCATCTATTTTGTGTATCAGAAAGAATGGAAAAACCTGCGACAGTTTATAATGATGGGTATTGTTTGTTTTGTATTCTTATTTGTTCTTCCATTTGGCTGGGGCATTTTTTCAACCCTGGCAAAACTTCCCGCTTCTTATGTTGATTTTACCAGAAGGGTTTGGCACGATGCACCGCATGTGTTTACACAAGGACTTGGCTGGGCTAAATTTTTTGGGCCGCAACGCATCAGTATACAACATAATCTGTTGCTGATATTATCTTTTACGGTACCGGCATTGATGATGATCATTTGCCTGCAGCTGCACAAACGAAATCATATCCCCGTTCACAATACCCCTTTGGCAGTGTTAAAGATCACACTGGTTATTTTTTACAGTTTTATTGATGTGCCTTATCTGTATTTGTTTTATACCTCTTCTTTTGTAAGCCTGATTGCGGTATGTTATTTCTTAAACAGAAATGGAAAGAACAGACATGCTCATACTGCTTTAACACATTAGGTTTCGGCTTCTTTTCAGGCTTTCTTTTTTTCAAATTCCTACGAACGATCAACATACTTTTGAGCATTGAATAATACCAATTAGACATTTCATTTACCTTAAACAATTGTTCTTTTAAGGCATTTTTTTGAAACACATAGGAAGATAGGTTAGGCAAAAGTTCACATAGTATTTCAATGCTATATGCCCTTGGCTTTAACCTATCTTCCTATGTGTTTCAAAAAAGAGGTATAATCCGATTGCTTTTCAGTCGACTATTTTTAAAGTCTAATTGCTATAAATATTTTATAAAGTTGATACACAATCCCGAACTTTTCGGCAATGCTTCGTGCTCCTTTGTGCTTTCGAGTTTTGGTGGCGATATTTTGCCACTAAGGCACTAAGTCGCAAAGCGGCACAAAGAAATAAAGTATCAAGGATTTTGTATTTACATCAACGCAATCATCTCATCAATGTATTTTCTGTCGTTGCTTAAACGGGGAATTTTATGCTGGCCACCCAGTTTGCCCTTGCTACTTAACCACTCTCTAAAAATTCCTTTCTTCAAAGCATGGACATGGGGCAGTGTTAAGGCAATGTCTTTATATCGTTTGGCCTCATAATCACTGTTCAAAGATTTGAGGGCGCAGTCCAATTCGTAGGCAAACTGGTCAATGTTTTCAGGGGCATTTTCAAATTCGATCAGCCATTCGTGTGCACCTTTTTTGTTATCTCCAAAGTACACGGGTGCAGCAGTATAATCATTTACAATGGTTCCTGTTTTTTGCGAAGCTATAGCAATGGCTTTATCTGTATTATCCGAGATCACTTCTTCGCCAAAAGCATTGATGTATTGTTTTAAACGCCCCGTTACTTTTATGCGGAATGGGAAAGTAGAAGTAAATGTAATCGTATCACCTACCAGATAACGCCACAAGCCGCCATTGGTACTGATCACCAATGCATAATTTTTTCCAATCTCCACCTGTTTCAATCCGATCGTTTTCGGGTTTTCTTTTCCATATTCTTCTACCGGCATGAATTCGTAAAAAATGCCGTGGTTTAAAAACAGTAACATACCATCCTCATCGGGATTATCCTGCGCAGCAAAAAATCCTTCACTGGCATTGTACATTTCCAAATAGGTACAGCCTGCACCAATTATTTTTTCAAACTGATCACGATATGGAATGAATGATACACCACCATGAATATATACTTCCAGATTGGGCCATACTTCTTTCAAAGTTGATTTGCCGGTTATTTCCAGAATGCGTTTGATCAATATCATCGTCCAGGTAGGAACGCCGGAAATAGAGGTTACATCTTCCGGAATAGTTGATTGAGCCAGTTGTTCAATCTTATCTTCCCATTCATCCATCAAAGCAATGGATAGTTCTGGTGTGCGAATCCAGTTGGCCCACATAGGGGTGTTCTGCAATAATACAGCACTCAGGTCACCATATTGGATCTCATCATTGATCTTGCTTATCTGATGGCTGCCACCAATTACCAAACCCTTACCTGTTAGCAGATCACTTTCATTATTGTAATTGTAATACAAAGTCAATACATCTTTGGCTGCCTGAAAATGGCAGTCTTCCAGGCTTTCCTGTGTGATGGGAATGAATTTGCTTTTATCACTCGTGGTACCGCTGCTTTTGGCAAACCAGTTTACGGGTGTGTTCCAGAGCATATTTTCCTCACCCGTCATCAATTGATCGATATAGGGTTTGAGGTCGTTGTATTCGTGAATAGGAATGGCTTCTTTGAATTTGCGGATGCTGAATAGTTCTTTTAAACCATACTTACGGCCAAACTCGGTGTATTGGCCATGGGTAACCAGATCCTGCAAAACCTCACGCTGCGCGCCAATGGGATTGGTGATCCATTGTTCGATACGCCAGTGTCGAAACCTGGCTAAACGGGATATTGCAGGACTAAGCAGTTTCATATAGAGATTAGCAAAATAAGCAATGAAACCGAGATTTGGTAATAGTTAAGAAAAGAAGCGCAGCTTATCCCAGGCATTGCACCTGTAGGGGGCATCCGCTTTGCAGAAAATACGGAAAAAAATGTCATTTGCCTCGTAAGGGCAATATTATTAAGTTAAGGTCATTATTCGAAAGGTTCACGCAAAGCCGCTAAGGAAGCAAAGTCGCAAAGATCTTTTCTTTGCGTGAAATATTCTTAATTTAATAACGTTGCCCAGCAGGGGCTGCCCTGAGTGGTTTATAACCCCGAAGGCCCATCCTTCCCCATCTCAATGATCCAATCCTTTCTTTTCAATTCAAAATTGGTTCCGAGGTATAACCTTCTTACATGCTCATCATCGGCCAGTTCTTCAGCAGTGCCATGTTTGAAAATTTTTCCTTCAATCAACAGATAAGCCCTGTCGCAGATGGAGAGGGTTTCATTTACGTTGTGATCCGTAATGAGGATCCCGATATTCTTGTATTTTAATTTGGCTACTACACCTTGTATATCCTCAACAGCAATGGGGTCAACACCGGCAAAGGGTTCATCCAATAAAATAAATTTTGGGTCCACGGCAAGGGCGCGGGCAATTTCGGTTCTTCTTCTCTCACCGCCACTCAGGCTATCGCCATTATTTTTGCGAACATGGTGCAGGTTAAATTCGTCTAATAGGGAGTCCAGTTTATGTTGTCTTTCACCGCTGGTTAATTTGGTCATTTCCAACACCGCCAGAATATTATCTTCCACACTCAGCTTTCTAAAAACACTGGCTTCCTGCGGCAGGTAGCCAATACCCATTTGGGCCCTTTTGTACATAGGAAGTTTGGTAATATCCTCATCATTCAGAAAAACCCGGCCTTCATCGGGCTTAATCAATCCTACTACCATATAAAAAGTAGTGGTTTTTCCGGCACCATTGGGGCCCAGCAAACCAACGATCTCGCCTTGCTGTACGTTTACCGACACATGCTTTACCACGGTACGGCCTTTATAGCTTTTTACCAGTTCCTGGGTGTAAATAGTAAGGCTCAAAACAAAGGGTTTTGGCAAAAATAGAGTTTATGTGGCTGATATGGCTATTCGGGTTTTATCTTAACAGATGTTTTTCTAACCACTGCATCGCTGTATATTGCACTCATTTTGTAGGAAGATGGGTGCCGTTGGTGCCCATCTGCATAAAACAGACAACAATCAGATGAAAGTTACCGAACACATCCAGCAGGCAAAAGACACATTGATAACTTTTGAGGTTTTACCACCATTAAAGGGTAAAACCATCACTTCTTTATACGACCATTTGGATCCACTGATGGAATTCAAACCCTCCTGGATCAATGTTACTTATCACCGCAGCGAAACCATGTTCAAGAAAAAGGCCGACGGCACTTTTGAAAAAGTACAGGTACGTAAGCGTCCGGGTACGGTAGGTATTTGTGCGGCCATTATGAACCATTACCAGGTAGATGCCGTTCCGCATATTATCTGTGGTGGATTTACCAAAAGAGAAACAGAAGATGCGTTGATCGATCTGGATTTTCTGGGAATAGACAATGTATTGGTGTTACGTGGAGATGCTGCAAAAAACGAATCTGCATTTGAACCTGAAAAAGAGGGTAATCATTATGCCATAGATCTGTTACAGCAGGTTAACAATATGAACAATGGTGTTTACCAGGATGAGGACATTAAGAACGGCGGTAAAACCAATTTCTGTATGGGCGTTGCGGGATATCCCGAAAAACACTTTGAAGCACCCAACCTGGAAATCGACCTGTTGAAACTGAAACAGAAAGTAGATGCTGGTGCAGAATACATTATGACACAGATGTTTTTTGATAACCAGAAATTCTTCGATTTTGTAAAAGCCTGCAGGGATATGGGTATTACGGTTCCTATTATTCCGGGATTAAAACCGATCACTAATAAAAAACAGTTGTCTGTTTTACCAAGAATTTTTCATGTAGATATTCCAACTGATCTGTCTAACTCCATCATGAAATGCAAAACCGATCAGGAATGTGAGCAGGCCGGAGCGGAGTGGTTAATTCAGCAAAGTAAAGAACTGAAAGCCTTTGGTGTTCCTGTGTTACACTACTATACTTTGGGTAAACCAAAAGTGATCTGGAATGTGGTGAAGGCGTTGCAATAGATTTCTATTATATTGAAATAACAATTATTTAGCCGCAGATTTATTAAAACGAATCTGCGGCTTATTTTTATAAATTCTGCAAAGCCCGTTTCGCCCTTTCATTTGCAGGACGGAGTTTCAAAGCCTGTGTAAAACATTTTTTAGCCTGTTCTTTATCGCCTTTCAACAGGTATGCATCGCCCATATCATTCCATGCAATAATAATATTTGGAAATTCTTTTGTGTAGATCGTATACAAAGCAATTGCTGCATCTGCATTTTTATCCTGGAGTAATTGTTGCCCTGCGTATAAGAGAGTCATATCATCATCCAACGGAACATGGGCTTCGCGGAATTCTTTTTGATAATTGTCGAGAAAATATTGCGGCCCTTTTTCTTTTAATAATGCATAAATAAATTTTGCAGGCGGCAGTTGAAAAGCGGCAGGCTGCCTGTCATTTAATACAGCCGAGATCCTCTGGCCCAATTCTTCAGCCGTTCTCTCATCGTAATTCGAAAGAACAATAATGGAATATTTTTTCTCCTGGTTAAATCCGATCAACGCACTGATACCGGGCGCACCACCGGCAAGCGCCATTTTTCCTTTCTGTAAAAATTCAGACCATGAAGTATAGGTAACCGGAAACAAAGGCGTATTAATAAATTTCAGTTTGCTTTCATCCGATAATAATTTTTTATCAGTAAGAAAGGAATGCATCAGTTTCCACATATCACCTGTTGTTGAATAAATACCGCCATCGCCAGCCCCAACAATATGTAATCCAAGGTTATCTTTTACAGGTCCCATTTGATTGGTTGTATAGCCCTTTGCTTTCCCCGGAAGATCTTTTGTATATGCATTGAAACCAGAATGATCCATTCCCAATACATCAAAGATTTTTTCTTTTAGTATTGACCCATAACTGCGGCCCGTTACTTTTTCAATGATCGCAGAAAGAACCACATAACCTGAGTTGGAATATTGTTTACCGGCTCCGGGCACAAAAATCAATGGAGCTTTTTGGATAAGAGGAAGTATATCATTGATCGATTGAATACTTTGATGCAATTCCATAAAACCATCCCCCTGCGAGTAATCGCCCATGCCGGATGTATGGTCTGCCAGTTGCTGAATGGTTATATTGTCAGCTGCTTCCTTTGTAAATCCTGAAAGGTATTTTCCCAGATTATCGGAGAGGCTGAGTTTGTGTTCTTCTGCCAGTTGCTGAATGAGTATTCTCGTGAACATTTTTGTGATGGATCCTATCTGAAAAGAAGTAGCAGAAGTATTTGCCACATTACCCGGGATATCAGCTTTGCCAATACTTTTTTCATAAACAATAGTATTGTCTTTCACCACCAATACATTGCCTGAAAACACCTGTTTGGCAGAAGCTTCAGAAATAAGTGAATCAAATCTGAGAGTTAATATGTCTTTCTCTGATTGAGAAAATAATAACAAGGGCAAGAACGTCAATGTAGATAATAAACAATACTTCATAAACAGCAGCTTTATATATTCTACTAAGCTACAGACGTTAATCGTTAATCAATGTATGAGAAAGGTTAATGAAAGTTAATGCCCGTAAAACATTGCGCCCTTGCCTTTGCGTGGAAAATTTTTCTCGCAAAGGCGCAAGGGCGCAGGCTGATCTTCGAGTTTAATTAACCGCCTCAGTTTTTCGAAGTCTTTCGTTTCGTTTCAATCAGATCATCAAATTGTTCTAAGCTGAGTTGTTTGGCAACAATGTGTTTGTCTTTATCTAACAGGTAAACGGTTGGTGTTTTATAAATATCATATAACTGCCTGAAATTGGGTTTGCCTGCTTTTTCGGTAGCGGTTTTAGCTTCTTTAGTTTCATAAGCTTGAATCCAGGTATTGGAAAGATTTTTTTCTTTGATGAATTTTTTCCATGCAGGGATCTCGTTCTCATAAATATTTACCGAATAAACGGCAACACCATACGCTTTCCATTTTGCTTTATAGATAGAATCCATTTTAGGAATTTCTTCCTTACAATGCCCGCAATTAGGATCCCAGAATGCAACAACAGTAAATGGTGCTTTTACATTGTATAGCGATATCGTTTTTCCGGTAGTATCTGTTAAATCCAATGCCGGCGCAGGTAATCCAATTTGATTGGCCATTAAACTATACGCTCTTTCTGTAATGGTTTTTCTGGATGCAGGGTTTAACAACATTGTATCGCCCTTGGCATAAAAATTTTCAAACAGGTAAACAAACACTTTATCCTGACCCATAAATTCCGGGTTCATGTATTTGTTGGTGAATTTGGTAAGAAGGTAAGGATAGATCTCTTTACCCGTTCTGGCTGATAACAAAATATACTTCACTTCATTGATCACAGAATCCGGATCGGGTACCACCAGGTTTTTCATGTAATCATCCAGCTTGCCTTCAAAGAACGGGGTACGAAGTAAACGGTCATCATTGAACATTACATCATCCCAATAATGATCTTTTACATATCGGTAAGGATAAGTAGAATCTGCTTTTCCATTCACTACAGGTATCGCAGGTGTTGGCGGACGTTTCATCGCATTCAATAACATAGCCAATAAAGAGCTGCTGTTGTTCTTCATGATATTGCCGCGAAAATCCTGCAGTTCTTTATCAACCTTTATTATTTCATTCCTAAGTCGGGTAGAATCTTCTTTTGTTTTCGAAGCATTGTATTCATTGCTTAATTGCGATAGTCTTTGTCCGCGGCTGCTGGTAAAAGCCACATAAGCTTTGTACAATTCATTTTCTGCCGAGCCGGTAATCACCACTTTCTCTTTGGCTGCAGTATCGCCAACAATACTGAACTGCTGCTGGCTATCCATCAACAGATCAAACTGAATAGTTAGTTGGGGAGATACTACAAAATAAATTCCTCCTGTTAATTTGGTAGGGCCTTTAAAAACACCATGGCTTTTATCATCTAACATTGCCGAATCAACTAATGCTTTTCCATTACCTAAATAACTACCCAGATATACTTTGCAGTTTTTCAGTGGTGTTAAAGTGATGTTGATATTTCTTCCTTTGTTGGGTTGAGCTTGGGCAGCCGGCTTGGATGCAACCGTTGGTTTCTTAGGTTGTGGCTGTTGCGCAGAAAGCCATATAAAGCCGGATAAAGCGAATGCAGTAAATAATAATAATCTCCTCATAATGGTATGAATTCGGGGTAAATTTAGGTAAATAGGTTATCTAACCTGTTAAACACCTGACAAAAAAATCTAATCCTTCTATATATTTTACTCATCCAAAAACCACTTTATCATAGCCAATCTTCTCTATCATACCTAATCCTGGTTACATTTGCACCCGTGAGAAAACAAAGAAAAACAGTGATCCTCGAAAAAGTGCTTGTGCAGGATTATGCCGCCGAAGGTAAATCGCTGGCGCGGGTAGACGGGAAAGTGGTGTTTATAGAAGGTGCCGTACCCGGAGATGTGGTGGATGTTCAGCTTTCCAAAAACAAAGCCGATTGGGCCGAAGGGCATACGGTTAAGATGCACAGCCTCTCGCCCGACAGGGTTACCCCTTTCTGCACTCATTTTGGCGTTTGCGGTGGATGCCAGTGGCAGATGCTGCCTTACGAAAAACAGCTTTTCTACAAACACAAACAGGTAAGTGATAACCTGAACCGGATTGGAAAAGTGGTGCTGCCTGAAATATCTCCTATCATCGGTGCAGAACAAACCCGGCATTACCGGAATAAATTAGAATACACTTTTGCTACGGGCAAATACATCCCTACCGAAGAATTCAGGAGAATGAAAGCGGAAGGGGTTTCAACACATGATCAACCCGGTGCCGCCGGTTTTCATGTGCGTGGATTTTTTGATAAAGTGGTGGAGATAGATACCTGCCATTTGCAGGAAGAACCTACTAACCTGATCCGTAAAGTAGTGGCGCAATATGCGATAGATAACCAACTTCCATTTTACAATATTCGTTCCCACGAAGGCTGGTTGCGTAATATGTTTGTGAGAAATACTACCACCGGCGAGCTGATGATCAATCTGGTATTGGGCTATGAGGATGAAATGCATCGTAAACAACTGCTTGATCAGCTGCTTAAACAGTTTCCGCAGATCACTACTTTATTATATACCATTAATACAAAAAAGAACGATAGTCTTTACGACCTTGATCCACAAGTGTATTTTGGTAAGGGGTATATTATGGAGAAGCTGGAAGACTATTCTTACATGATCAGCCCTAAATCTTTCTTCCAGACCAATACACGCCAGGCAGAAAAATTATACCGGATCACCCGCGATTATGCAGAGCTGGATGGAAGTCAGATAGTATATGATTTATACTGCGGCACTGGTAGTATTGGTATTTTTGTGAGTAAGCTGGCTAAAAAAGTAGTAGGTGTTGAAGTGATAGAAGATGCGATTACAGATGCCAAAAAGAATGCAGCACTAAACAATATCAGTCATGCATCTTTCTTTGCGGGAGATGTGATCGAGATCTGTGATGATGCATTTTTTGAAACCCATGGCCGCCCCGATGTGATAATAACCGATCCACCCCGCGCGGGAATGCATGAAAAATTGGTTAAAAAATTACTGGATATTGCTGCGCCAACCGTTGTTTATGTAAGTTGCAACCCCGCAACCCAGGCCCGCGACCTGGCATTGCTGGATGAGAAATATAAGGTGGAAAAAATACAACCCGTTGATATGTTTCCGCATACTTTGCATATTGAGAATGTGGTGCAGTTGAAGCTGAAAAACCACACCCCCTAGCCCCCTAAAGGGGGAATTAATATGGGAATAGAAATAATATTTGGATTGAAAATGATAATTATGAGTACTATTTATAATAAAAAAACTTTTCAACTCCCCCTTCAGGGGGCAGGGGGGTGTTGGTTTAGGAGGGCTTTCTATGACTGAATTTCGCCCCAGCCGTTTTGAAATACTGCCACCGGTAATCAAAAACCTGTTAATCATTAACGGGCTGTTCTTTCTTGCACAGAATACACTGAGCGGAGGACTAGTGAGTTCCTTTTCGTTTGAGAATACATTAGCCTTGCATGCCTGGCAGAGCAGTTTATTCAAGCCATGGCAATTGGTAACGCATATGTTTTTGCATGCAGATTTTACCCATATTTTAGGAAACATGTTTGGCTTGTGGATGTTTGGTTCTGTGTTGGAAAACCTTTGGGGTTCGAAGAGGTTTCTTACTTTTTATATGATTTGTGGATTGGGAGCTGCATTAATACACTTACTGTTCTTAAGTTGGGAACTGGCCCCCATCATGAAAGATTACAATACTATTTTTCAGATGCATGCAAGTGGTGGAGAATACCAGGCTGATGCGATGATCAATTTTATTTCAAAGTACCATATCAGTTTTCAGAGCACCTCTGAATTGATCAATTATATGCAGGCTAATCCGGGCAATGGAGAATTGATGTCAAAAGTGTTTGAAAACATCACTGGCTATTACCAGAATTACTTAAATACCAGTACCATTGGTGCCAGTGGAGCTGTATCTGGTGTGCTGGCAGCATTTATCTATCTGTTCCCTAACACTTTTCTCTACATTTATTTCCTGATCCCCGTAAAAGCCAAATGGATCGGGTTTCTTTATTTCGGGTATGAAGTATACATGGCCATCAGCAATGCTGCCGGCGATAATGTGGCCCACTGGGCACACGTTGGTGGCGCCATTGTTGGTTTATTAATTGTGATTACCTGGAACAAAAGCAATAAAAAAACGTTTTATTGATGGGGGGAAGTTTCGGTTCAATTCCGCTGAATCATGAGTCGTGAGACGTCAGTCGTGAGTGAAATATTTAATACTCACGACTGACGTCTCACGACTCACGATCCACCACTCTCCAATAACAAACCGTATCTTTATCCCCCGATAAACAATCCACATGTCGCCACAGCCTTTTAAAACAAACCGCAGAATATTATTAGGTGCCGATAACAATGCCCTTGTGCTTTTGTTTGCGATCAATGCCCTGGTGTTTGTACTGATCAATTTTATCAAGATCGTTTATTACCTGTCTGATATACCTCTTGAGTTTTTTTATAAGCAGATACTAAACTGGTTCACCTTACCGGCTTCATTGGATTCACTGGCAATACGTCCATGGACACTGTTTACTTATATGTTTACCCATCACAGCATCTGGCATGTTATCAGCAGTATGTTATGGCTTTGGTGTTTTGGTTTTATACTGCAGGATCTTACCGGAAATAATAAACTCATCCCCATTTATCTCTACGGAGGTTTTGTGGGCGGTGTTGTTTTTGTACTCATCAATAATCTCTTCCCTGTTTTAGAAAGAAATATTGCGGTTACAGAACCCATGCTGGGTGCAGGTGCGGCGGTAATGGCCGTAGCGGTTGCTACCACTATGCTGGCGCCGGATTACCGGATTTTTCCATTGATCAATGGGGGTATTCCGTTGTGGGTGTTGACGGCCATATTTGTTGCTATTGATTTTGCTACACTTGCCAGTGCCAATGCAGGTGTTGGTGCCGGGCATTTGGCAGGGGGTGCTATGGGGTTTCTTTTCATCCGTCAATTGCGAAGGGGAAATGATTGGGGTGCATGGATGATACAGTTTGTAAACTGGCTGGATGATTTGTTCAGTCCGGAAAAAAAACACAAGAATAAATCTCCCAAGGATAAATTATTCTATCAGGCTGACAAAAAACCTTTTGATAAAATATCTAATGTAACACAGAAAAGACTGGATGCAATTCTCGATAAGATCAATCAGCAAGGCTACCAGTTTTTAACAGATGAAGAGAAAGATTTTTTAAAGAGGGCAAGCACAGAAGAATTATAATACCTGCTGCTGATAAGGGTGTAGGTAATTTTCAATTCCTGTTTTATTCATGAAAAAACAAGTTACAGGCATACCAAAGCTCATTTTACTCACTACAGGTATCTTATATTCCCTGGCTTTTTTACTTTCCTGTTTTACTGCTAAAATTCAACCCTGTAATTTCTCTTACATCACTTATTTCGAACTGGGGTTCCCGTTTTTATTTGCCGGATTTGTATTGGTGCTTATGCCTCTTACATTTATTTTTTTTAGAAAATATTTCTGGATTACGATATTGATTTTACCTATATCGATCACTAATGTGAAAGCTATTTTTAGTTTTCATTTCCCCAATAAATTTGAGGTTTCAAAGCCCGGCAATCAGATAAGAATTTTATCCTGGAATGTGAATGCATTTCTTTACAAACCGTATATAGTGCTTGGTAAGCAAGAGCAGGGATGGCAAATGGCGATGGTTGATTTTATTAAAGAAATGCAACCCGATATCATGTGCTTTCAGGATTTTGCAGCAGCACCTGAAAAATACGGTAAGGTGAATGTTGCTTATCTCGCAGATTCTGTAGGATACCCTTATCATTATTTTAGTGAGGATGGAGATAACTATGGTACTATTATTTTCTCAAAACTTCCTGTAATAGACAGCGGCCGCATAAAATATACCGAAAGAAAATATCCGGAAAGTATGGCCTATATAGATGTATTGAAAGGGAAAGACACTTTGCGTGTTTACAATACACACCTGCGCTCTATGAACCTGCATCAGGATAAAATAACCATTGATAATATCGGTTACCTCGAATTTGTAAAAGAAGATACTGCTGTATTATTTCATGCAAACCGTTTACAACGCCTGCAGTATTTTGATTGTATTCATGCCCAACAGGCACAAATTGTTAAACAAACACTTGATACAACATCACATCCGTATATTTTTTGTGCCGATTTAAATTCAGTTCCTTCCAGTTATGTTTACCATCATATTCAAAATGGATTGAAAGATGCCTTTACCTGCGCCGGCTCTTTTTTATGCGGAACTTATCATTCATTTACGCCTACTTTACGGATTGATGTAACATTGATGAGCCCTTCGCTAAAACCGGTACAATACTATTCTCCAAGGCTCGAATTATCCGATCATTACCCGGTTGTAACAGATATTCAGTTACACAACTGATTTTTAGTATTTTAGTGCAATGGCAAAAAACGTTTTTCGCCGCGCAACAAAAACAACAGTCATTATTATCAATGTGATAATTTCTCTGTTATTACTGATTGCCTGCCTTTCTCCTTATATCAATCCCGCCAATTGGTGGATGAATGGTTTTACAGGATTGATCGTTCCCTATCTTATTCTTACAGAAATATTCTTTATCATTTTCTGGCTGATGGCAAAACCTAAACTGGTGGTAATACCCCTGCTAACACTTGGCATTGCCTGGCAACAAATGGTAGTTGTATTTGCCTGGCACCCCGGGGCCGGTTTCAGCAAACGCAGGCATGATGCAGTTTTGCGAATTGTTGACTGGAACGTGCAAAGTTTTAACGGACTCAGTAAAAACCGCGAAATAAAAAAATTAATTCCGAACGAATTATCTGCCAGCATACTTAAAATGCAACCCGATGTGATCTGCCTACAGGAATTTAATAATGCTTCAAATGCTGATAATATTTCACTATTCAAAAAACAATACCGATATCATTTTTTCTCGAAAGATTACACCCGGTCAAAAGATGAATACCAATCAGGCTGTATTATCTTCTCAAAGTTCCCCATCATCGATTCGGGAAAACTGAATTATCCGGTAGCCGAAAGCCTGATCTATGCGGATATTGTAAAAGGGGGCGATACTATCCGCATTTACACCACTCATCTTCAATCGTTCAAATTCAAAAAAGTTGATTACGATGATATTGAAAAGATCAAAGAACAGGATGATGAAACATTAGCCGCTTCCAAAAGCGTGATGCGTAAAATGAAACTGGCTTTCAGTCGTCGCGGTATCCAGGCTAATATGGTGAGAGAAGAGATTGAAAAAAGTCCATACCCTTCCGTGATCTGCGGCGATTTTAATGATGTACCTAATTCTTATGCTTATTTTCATATCAGAGGAGAAAGGCAGGATGCTTTTTTGGAGAAAGGCTTCGCCATTGGACGCACATTTATCGCCCTGGCACCCACTTTACGTATCGATTATATCCTTCCCGACCGCCATTTTGAAGTTAAGCAGTTTGATATGGTAGATGAAGACCTGAGCGACCATATTATGCTGGTAACTGATATTCTTTTGAAAAAATAAAATATCTTCGCCATCTAATGAACTATCTACACAGATATTACTGTTGTTTCTGTTGCTGTTGATGCAGCCCTTTTCGTATGCCGGGAATCGCCGGTTTGTTACATCACCATTCTATCAAGAAATCATAATATAGCAAATGCCACTTAAAGTATACAATTCACTCACCCGCCAGAAAGAAGAGTTTGTTCCTATTAATGCACCTTATGTTGGAATGTATGTATGCGGTCCAACCGTTAGCGGCGAAAGTCATTTAGGCCATGCACGCCCTTATGTTACGTTTGATGTGCTCTATCGTTACCTGATGCAGAACGGATATAAAGTTCGTTATGTGCGCAACCTTACAGATGCCGGTCATTTTGAAGAAGAAGGCCGTGAAGCAGAAGATAAGATCAGCAAAAAAGCTATTCTCGAAAAACTGGAACCAATGGAACTGGTGCAGAAATACACCAACCTCTATCACTGGGCCATGACGCGTTTAAATAATTTACCGCCAAGCATAGAACCTACTGCAACAGGTCATATCATCGAGCAAATTGAAATGATCAAAACCATTATTGCTGATGGATATGCCTATGTTTCCAACGGCTCAGTTTATTTTGATGTAGAAAAATACAATACCGATTATTCTAAAAAAGGACAACCTTACGGCATTCTCAGCGGACGTGTTCTGGATGACCAGTTAGATACTACGCGCGAATTGGATGGGCAGGATGAGAAAAAAGACAAAAGCGATTTTGCCTTATGGAAGAATGCGCCACCCGAACACATCATGCGCTGGCAAAGCCCATGGGGAGAGGGTTTCCCGGGATGGCATATTGAATGTTCTGCCATGAGTACCAAATACCTGGGTGAAGAATTTGATATTCACGGAGGTGGAATGGACCTTCAGTTTCCGCACCATGAATGTGAGATTGCACAGAGCACCGTTTGCAATCATAAAATGCCGGCGCGTTACTGGATGCATAATAATATGATCACCATTAACGGCCGCAAAATGGGTAAGAGCTATAATAATGTGATCAAACTGAGTGAGCTGTTCAGCGGCGCACATCCATTATTGTTGCAGGCCTATCATCCAATGACCATCCGTTTCTTTATTCTGCAAAGTCATTACAGAGGAACGCTTGATTTTAGTAATGAAGCATTACAAGCATCAGAAAAAGCATTGAAGAGATTGATGGAAGCGTATGAGTGGATCGTAATTCAGTCTGGAGTTGGGGGTTTGGAGTCTGGAGTTGATAAGGCTTTGGATGAAAAAGTATTGAAACTGGTTGGTGAGTTTGAAGAGTTTATGAATGATGATCTGAATACTGCAAAAGTAGTAGCCAATATGTTTGAATTATCATCGGTGATCAATTCTATCAAAGACAAACATATCGCAAACAATGCATTAAGTTCAACAACTGTGGGCATTTTACAACAACAGCTGAAACTATATGTAGAAGATATTCTTGGCTTAACCAATGAACGCGCCAATGATGATGGGAAATTAGATGGTGTATTACAATTGCTCATCGATATCCGCAAAGAAGCCAAATCGCGTAAAGATTTTGTTACCAGTGATAAGATCCGGAACGAACTTGCAGCCCTTGGTGTGCAGTTGAAGGATGAGAAGGATGGAGGGGTTAGCTATATGATTGCGTAGCACGTCATTGCTGGCACGAAGCAATCTGTGCTATAAAATTTAAGCAATCAGGCAAAAAAAATGCAAAACAGTTTTGTTTATTCTATCACCCTACGGGTACTGTCCACAGATTGCTTCGCGAAGCTCGCAATTACGTGTCAATGGTTGCAATCATCCGCATGCGCATGATTATGATGCCTGCACAAACGGTAATTCAAAAAATGCGCGGTGATAATGCAACCCACTGCCGGCAATAAAAACCAATTCCTCCATTCATGCCAGGCCATTTTGGCAAGGAGAAAGGCAATTCCAATAGAAAATAGGATCAGGGGCAGCCAACTGTGATGATGTTTTTTACGGCCATGGTATAAAGAGAAATAGCCAACTGCAAATGCCAGGGCAATCATTCCATATTCAAACCGCAGGTTCTCAATAATATTGATCCCAAACAAAGGAAGACTGGATAAGAACAAAGGCAATACCGCACAATGAATGGCACAGGCCAGTGAAGCGGTAATTCCCAGTGCATCCCAATTGATTCGTTTTAACATAAGCCGGCAAAATTACGTCATTGCAACATTGTTGCAAAATATTTATTGTCTTCATTTCGGTACAGCTCAGAACGGGATTGGAGCGTAACTTCGCCGGATAAATTTTAGTATGAGTAAGAAACTGATTGGATATCTCGTGTTTTTCGCCATTCTTGTGGCAGGATTTTATTATTTCCTTTTTCGCGGAACCGAATTCTGGAAAACCAAATTGCCGGTGATCAGCTATGTAAAACCTTTTCATTTTACAACCCAGGACGGGCTCCCTTTTTCTGACAGGGATATGTTGGGTAAGGTTTGTGTGGTAGAATATTTTTTTACAACCTGTAAAGGCATTTGTCCGAAGATGAATACCAATATGAAAACCATTTATGCGGCATTTAAGGAGGAACCCAATTTTCTGATCCTTTCTCATACCTGTAACCCCGAAACAGATTCTTTTCCAAGAATGAAGATCTATGCAGATTCAATAAAAGCGGATACTAAAAAATGGATCTTCCTTACCGGCCGTAAAGACAGTTTGTACCAGATAGCTAGGAGTGCTTATTTATTAGATGATCCAAAAAATAATGTTCAGAAAATAGAAGACCAGTTTATCCATACCCAGTTCTTTGCTTTGGTGGATAAGGATGGTAAAGTGCGCGGACAGGTGTATGACGGATTAAAGCAAGAAGAACTGGAAAGACTAAAAAAAGATATCACATCTTTGCTAAAAGAAAAAGCAGGAAGTGGAAATTTTGTAAACGGAATCTTTAATAACAATCCTCAATAAGGTAACTATGTTGTACAGCATCATTGAGACATTGAAAAAAAACCAGTTAAGTATTACCGACAGCCGGAAAAAAATACTGGAAATGTTTATTCGATCAAAAGGAGCATTGGCGCATGCTGATATTGAACACCAGAGTGGTACTGAGTTTGACAGGGTAACTATCTACCGCACTTTACAAACTTTTGTAGAAAAAGGGATCATACATACCATTCCAACAGCAGATAATTCTGTTAGATATGCTTTGTGTAAAGATGAGTGCGGTCAGGGCCAGCATCATGATGACCATGTACATTTTATCTGCGATGAATGTGGAACTACTTACTGTCTGGATCATGTAACCGTTCCGTCAGTAGATCTGCCTGCCGGGTTTAAAGCAACACAAACAGATCTGGTGGTGAGTGGGAAATGTATGAGGTGCAACTAAAGATCACTGATTTCGCAGATTTTAGAGTATGATTATTGTGAGAAGTGATGCTGATGAATAATTGTAAGGTTCAATAAGAGTAGGACAAGAGAAAAAGAGTGTTGCAAGAGCTTTACTCATTTATCCTCTTTTTCTCTTATTGAAATATTATCCTCTCTAATCCAATCAATCCCCCCAAATCCAGGTTCAGACAAATTTTTAAATTATGATATTAGTAACCGGCGCAAGCGGATTGGTTGGCTCACACCTGGTAACAGCATTGGTGAATGCGGGCAGAAATGTAAAAGCCTTATACAGATCAACCATCCCTAACATAGAAGGCTCAGCGCAGGTAAACTGGGTTAAAGGAGATATTCTCGATATTGTTTCCCTCGAAGAAGCAATGGAAGATGTACAACAGGTATACCATTGTGCCGCCATCGTTTCCTTCAATCCAAAAAAGAAAGAACTCTTACACATTACCAATGTGGAAGGAACTGCGAATGTGGTTAATGCCTGTATTGATGCCAATATTCAGAAACTGGTTTTTGTAAGTTCTGTAGCAGCATTGGGAAGGATACGGAAGGATACGATGATCAATGAAACGATGAACTGGTCTGAAGAAACCAGTAATAGTGAATACGGCAAAAGCAAATTCTTTGCCGAGATGGAAGTATGGCGTGGTATAGGTGAAGGATTGGATGCGGTAATTGTAAACCCTGTAATTATTCTTGGTGCCGGCGATTGGAAAAAAGGATCTTCCGAATTATTTAAATCGGCTTACGATGAATTTTCCTGGTACACAGAAGGCACCAGCGGTTTTGTAGATGTAGCCGATGTAGTAAAAGCCATGCAGTTATTAATGGATAGTAAAGTAAGTGGTGAAAGATGTATTCTTTGTGCAGAGAACCTTGCTTACAAAGATGTGTTTACACAGATGGCTAATAATTTTGGAAAGAAACCGCCGTATAAAAGAGTAACACCTTTACTCGCATCTGTTGTTTGGAGATTGGAAGCACTAAAAGGGATGTTCACAGGCAAAGACCCCTTGCTTACGAGAGAAACTGCTAAAACAGCCGCCGCAAAAGTTCGGTTCGATAATAGCAAGATCAACAAATTCTTTCCTGAGTTTACCTATACTCCTGTAGCCGATTCGATAAAACGGATCTGTAGAGAGTTAAAAGAAATACATAACTTGTAAGGGAAACCTATTGCCTGAAACAAGTTATTACACTGATATTAGCCCTTTCATTGTATGCACCGCATGTGGCAAAGTTATTGGCATATGCAGATTGTTCTATCCAGATGCTGAACAACAGCGATCCGCGTTTGTGCGATTGTAACAAGATCATCAATACAGATGCCATACCCATTGCGCCCGACAGGCCCGATAAAGAAAAAGAGATCTCCCTCAAAGCAGATTGGAAATATATTGGTGAAGTTTCTTATCGTTTTACCAATACATCCATTTTAGTTCAGCAATTACAGGTAAGTACTGCTCTTGTCTTTGTGCCCCAATCATTTCTTCAATCCGTTTTTCATCCTCCGCAGGTTTAGGTTAACATATTCCTTTGCGCTTGAGCTGTTTAACAGCCAATGAATTCTTGAGCAATGCTCTGCTATGTCTTAGTATTTCTTAGTGTCTTAGAGCCTTTGTGGTTCAAAAAAGATGCTGCATGGGAACCACAAAGGCCTAAGGCAGAAAGTTGCACAAAGAGTTCTGTGCCTGTAATCTTTTTTATTTCAATAAGAGAAAAGAAGAGAGAAAGAGTGTATTAAGAGTCAACTCTTGTACCCTCTTTTTCTCTTGTCATACTCTTATTTAACCATTCTACATTTATAACTTAACTAACATGAAAAAAATATTTATGCTGGCCGCTATTCTCGTAATGGCTGCAGCCTGCCATCGTGCAACAGTTCCAACCTCTACACCGGTGATCAATACAGAAATAAAAAACCAAAACGGACAAACCATTCTTGCCGGTCACGCCTCACTTTCCATGATGCAGGCACCCGCCTATAAACCATGGTTTGACGAATCGTATAATAATTATGGGGTAGATAAAGCTTCCACCGAACAGTTAAAGCCACTATTGCAAAACAAGCGAATGGAAATTTTCCTCGGCTCCTGGTGTGGTGATAGTAAAAGAGAAGTGCCACACATGATCAAACTATTACAGGATGCGGGAATGGATACTGCTAAGCTCAGTTTGATCTTTGTAAATAACAGCCTTTCCTCTTACAAACAAAGTCCGCAACATGAAGAGCAAGGAAAGTTCATACACCATGTTCCAACCTTTATTGTATATGATGGCAAAAAGGAGATGGGCAGAATTATCGAATCACCCATTGTTTCTTTGGAGAAAGACCTGCTGGCTATTTTGCAAGAACAATCTTATCAACCGAATTATAAAGCCATTGAATTTTGGCGTAACAATATTTCTTCCAGGTCTAAACAGATGAGTGATGAAGTATTACAAAATTTGGTAAGTCAATTTAAACCGCTTTGCAGGCATTATGGAGAATTTAATACCTATGGGTATGTTTTGATGGCAGCTAAGAATTATGAGGAAGCCATCAATGTTTTCAAACTAAATACCATGATCTATCCTGAAACGGCAGGTGTATTTGATAGTTTGGGAGAAGCGTATGCAACTATTGGAAACAATGTGGAAGCTAAACTGGCTTATGAAAAAGTTTTGGCATTAAAACCGGGGGATACGAATGCGGTTAAGTGGTTAGAGAAGTTGAAGTAAATTTTTTCACGCAAAGGCGCAGTTTTTAGATAGCGCCTTTGCGTGTCTTTTTATTCCATCACTTTCTTCCACAATTCAGGAATGCGTTTAATCCAAACAAGTTCCCTTCTTTTCATAGAAGCATCTTCGGCCGGGTAACCAAAATAAGTTTTACCACCCGCCAGCGATGATGGAACACCACTCTGCGCCAATACAACTGCATTGGCTCCGATGGTGAGTGTTTTGCTTACACCAACCTGTCCCCAAAGTGTTACACCATCTTCAATAATGGTTCCGCCGGCAATACCAACCTGTGCAGCAAACAAACAATTTTTTCCAACGGTGGTATCATGTCCAATATGAACCATATTATCCATTTTGGTGCCTTGCCCAATCCTTGTTTCTGCAGTAACACCCCTATCAATTGTACAACCTGCACCAATTTCTACATAATCTTCTATCACCACATTACCACAACTCTGCATTCTTTTAAACCATACATCGCGGTCTTTTTTTGTGTTGTAATAAAATGCATCGCTGCCAATTACGGTACCGGCCTGTATCACAACATTGTTTCCGATGATGATATGATCGAGTAAAGAAACATTAGGATAGATAACAGAATTTTTTCCAATCACCACATTTTTTCCGATAAAAACATTGGGCATGATCACAGAACCTTCGCCAATGATCAGATCATCGCTGATGGATTTTTCTGATGCAACGAAGGGACGAAAATGATTGACGATTTTCAGATACGATTCAAATGGTTCCTTTACAACCAATATCGTTTTTCCTTCAGGTATCACAACATCTTTTGTATTGATGATGATGAAGCTTGCTTCACTATTCAAACAGGTAGTGTAGTACTTTGGATGATCAACAAAAACAAGATCACCCGGTTCTACTTTGTGTATTTCGTTGATGCCGGATACCTGCGAAGTAAGATTACCGGATACTTCTGCCTGTATCAAATTGGCGAGCCATTGAACAGAAACGGGTGCTGGAAACTTCATATTGTGGTTTTTTAGAAAAATCAAAGGTAATATTACGCTTTCAGCAGAAATATTTTTTTACTGATTTAAGGGTTTTTTGCGTAATTTTTTTTGCGTGATTTTGCGTAGCGAAAATTATCGCCCATCATATATCATCAGAAAGTGTATCTGCTGAAACCCTTTATTCATCAATGTTTCAACCGTTATGATAATTGCAGTGAAAAAAATATTGCGTACTATTTGCACTAAACAACTGTAAAAAACAAAGCACG
The DNA here is from genome assembly GCA_947372235.1 of Chitinophagaceae bacterium. Classification (GTDB taxonomy): domain Bacteria; phylum Bacteroidota; class Bacteroidia; order Chitinophagales; family Chitinophagaceae; genus Sediminibacterium. The sequence continues at coordinate 28,774 of CANBSW010000040.1, forward strand.
AAAACCTTAGGCAATCCACATTCGCAGCCAAAATGTTAATAAAATTGTTTAAAAAAATTTTTGCATTAGATAAAATCCTTTTTAATATTGTGTAGGGAAATTTGTTTCCCTGTACTTACTAACCCATCCATATACAAAGTCTCGCTTCTGCGGGACTTTTGTTTTTGTATGAATTACTACTCGCTTATTTACAAACCCTATCTCGTGCTTTCGCAATTTTCCGCAGTGGAAGGAAAGCAAACACTGTCAGATTTTTTTGATGTGCCCAAAGATGTTTATCCGGTTGGAAGGTTGGATTTTGACAGTGAAGGGTTGTTAATTCTTACCAATGACAAACAATTAAATCATCGTTTGCTGGATCCTAAATTTTCGCACGAAAGAGAATATTGGGTACAAGTAGATGGAGCCGTAAATGAACAGGCCATCCAGCAATTACAAAAAAGTGTTACGATAAATGTGGACGGGAAATTATATCCCACTAAACCATGCAAAGTATTATTGTTTAAAAATGATCCAATTGTTCCGGAAAGAAATCCGCCGATACGTTTCAGAAAAGAAATTCCCTCACCCTGGATCCAAATGATTTTGACAGAAGGTAAAAACAGACAGGTGAGAAAGATGACAGCACAGGTTGGATTTCCTACTTTGCGTTTGATCAGACACCGGATTGAAAAACTTGATACAGGAAATATGCAACCCGGAGAAATGATCACCCTCGATCAAAATACAATCTATCAAAAACTGTTTCATGGAAAATTCAACTGACCTGGAAAAACAAGGTTACTCCATCAGCACCGATCCTGCAAAACTGGATATTGATGTTATTCATCATTATTTATCGGTTGATTCTTACTGGGCGCAAAATATTCCCATCGACGTGGTGCAACGTTCTATTGCCAATTCTTTTTGCTTTGGTGTATATCATTATGATCAACAAATTGGTTTTGCGCGGATGATCACAGATAAAGCAACATTTGGTTATTTGGCTGATGTGTTTGTTTTACCAGAACACCGCGGCAAAGGATTATCCAAATGGCTGATCGCAACTATACACGCTCATCCGGAAATGCAGGGGTTGCGGAGATGGATGTTGGGAACCAAAGATGCCCATGGGCTTTATAAGCAGTTTGGATGGGCTCCGTTACCAGAAGAGATCGTTCCCAGATTCATGCAATTGCATAATCCGGATGCATATAGTAAGCCGAATGCTTAATGCTGAAAGCATAATGCTGTAAATCCTGTTTTCAAAAAGCATTTAGCCTTTTGCATTCAGCATTTAGCGTTTTACAGCTAAATTTGCTGCTCTTTAAGTAAATCGAACATAATTATGAGTCAAACACATTTGTCTG
>CANBSW010000041.1 GCA_947372235.1 Chitinophagaceae bacterium
GAACCCACACAGAGCGGCAACAAAATCATACACGGAGATAATCTTGAAGCACTAAAAGCACTCTTACCCGAATACGAGGGAAAAATCAAATGCATTTATATTGATCCACCTTATAATACAGGGAAAGAACAGTGGCTTTATACCGATAAAGTAAATCATCCAAAAATTGAAAAGTGGTTTTCAAAAATTGTTGGCAAAGAAGGAGAAGATCTTTCTAGAGATGACAAATGGTTATGCATGATGTATCCTAGAATAAAACTCTTACACAAACTTTTAACAGATGATGGTATTTTCTTTTGTTCAATCGATGATTATGAGCATGCTAATCTAAAACTGTTGTTAGATGAAATTTTTGGTGTGACTAATTTTATAAATAATGTCATATGGCAGAGAGCATTTTCTCCAATTAATACTAAAAAAAGATTTTCGGCCAATCATGACTTTATTCTTTGCTATGCAAAAAATATTCACCAAGTAGAATTTGTCTTACCAAGAACTGAAGACGCCGATAATAGATATTCGAATCCTGATAATGATTTAAGAGGAGACTGGACTTCAAGTGATTTAACTGTTGGACCTGTTGTTAAAGAAAAACTTTATGAAATAAAAACACCTAGTGGTAAAATATATTTACCACCCGCAGGGAGATGTTGGGTTGTTACTGAAGAAAGATTTATTGAATTAAAAAAAGAAAATAGGGTCTGGTTTGGAGAAAATGGCTCTAACATGCCTCGTCTCAAAAGATTTAAAGATGATGTAAAAGAAGGAATGACACCAATGACTGTTTGGACTTACAAAGAAGTTGGACATACCCAAGATGCAAAAAAAGAGATAAAACAACTATTTCCTGAAAGTGATTTGCCTTTTGATACTCCTAAGTCAATAAAATTAATGGAAAGAGTTATTCAGATAGGAAGTAAGAAAGACTCAATCATCCTCGATTCCTTCGCCGGTTCCGGCACTACCGCTCACGCCGTTCTCAATCTAAACAAACAAGACGGCGGCAACCGTAAATTCATCCTCATTGAAATGGAAGACTATGTCGAAACCATTACCGCAGAAAGAGTAAAGCGTGTTATGAATGGTTATGGTGATAAAGAAGGTAGCGGTGGCAGTTTTGATTTTTATTCATTGGGCGAGCCATTGTTTATTGGCGATAATTATGAAGGTTTAAATGAAGCCGTTGGCATTGAAAAAATACAACAGTATATCTGGTACAGCGAAACCCGTTCTGCATTTGAAAAAAATACTGCTACTAGTTCTGAGCAATATTTTCTGGGTAAAAAAGAAGATACTGCTTACTATTTTATTTACGAGCCCAATAATCTTACCACACTGGATTTTGAAATGCTCAGTACCATACAGGTAAAAGCCGGGCAGTATGTTGTGTATGCCGATAATTGTTTGTTACCCAAAGATTTTATGTTGAAAAAAAATATTGTTTTCAAAAAGATCCCGAGGGATATAACCCGTTTTTAAGATGGAATTAAAGAGCTATCAACATAAGGTTATTAAAGATCTCGAAACCTATCTCGGGTATGTGCAGCGCTATAAAAAAACCGATCTCGCTTTTAATCAGTTCTGGCAGGAGCGCATTGGCCCATACAACCCTCTTACCAATGAAGGGATGCAGCCATACAAAAATACCATCCCACATGCGGCGCATGTTTGCATTAAAGTTCCTACGGCGGGTGGCAAAACTTTTATTGCATGTAATGCATTGCATTCTATTTTTAATGCTTACTCCAACGAAATTCCGAAAGCGGTTATCTGGCTGGTGCCCTGGAGTAATTTGCTGGATCAAACCGTTTCCAATCTTCGCAACCCCGATCATCCTTATCGGCAAAAATTAGACAGTCTGTTTAATCATCGGGTAGAAGTATATGAGAAAAAGGATTTGTTGCAGGGTTCTAATTTTAACCCAACCGTTGTAAAAGAGCAACTCTCCATTATTGTAATGGGCTTTGCCAGTTTGCGTGCAAAAAATAAAGAAGACAGAAAAGTGTACCAGGAAAACGGGCAGCTGGCTTCCTTTGCAAGTCAGTACAAAAATAAATCGCATATACTGGAAGACACAGATGATACTGCTTTGATTAATGTAATAAGAAGTTTACATCCAGTATTGGTTGTTGATGAAAGTCATAATGCAGAAAGTGATCTGAGTGTAGATATGTTGAATGCGTTGAATCCATCATTTGTATTGGACTTAACAGCCACACCCAAAGACAACAGCAATATTGTAAGCCTTGTTCCGGCCATTGAATTAAAGAAGGAACATATGGTTAAACTTCCGGTGATCGTTTATAACCATCATGATAAAACGGAAGTGATTAACAGCGCCTTACATCTGCAACGTAAATTAGAATTGCTGGCGATAGAAGAAGAAAAACAGGGTGGAAAATATATACGACCGATTGTTTTGTTTCAGGCACAATCCAGAACCAATGCAGACAATACCACTTTTGAAAAACTGAAAGAACAATTATTAAAAGTGGGTATACCGGAAGCGCAGATCAAAATAAAAACAGCAGATAAAGATGAGTTGAAGGGAATTGATCTGATGTCGAAAGATTGTGAGGTTCGTTATATCATCACAATCAATGCTTTGAAGGAAGGTTGGGATTGTCCGTTTGCCTATATACTCGCTTCACTTGCCGATAAATCCTCGGCTGTTGATGTGGAGCAAATTTTAGGTCGTGTGTTGCGCCAGCCTTATGTAATGAAGCACACGGCGGCTTTACTTAATGTTTCTTATGTATTAACAGCTTCAGCAAAGTTTAATGAAACGCTGGATAATATAGTAAAGGGTTTACAAGGTTCCGGTTTTAGTGGAAAAGATTACCGCAGTAAAGATGTGATGCCCGAAGAAGAAAAGAAAGAAGTGGTACAGCAACCATTGGAGCAATTTTTATTTCCGGAGCAACAGGAAACAAAGCCAAATGAAGAGGAGATTGAAACCGGGAGAATTTGGTTTGATCCGGTGATTACAGCAGCTACTCAACCACAAACACCAGTAGTTACCGAAATAGAAAACATGGCTGAAACCCAGGACCGCGAAATGGCAGCCATTATTGAACAACAAAGTCAGCAACCCGTTGACGAAAATATTTTTCAGGAAATGGGAGACAAAGTAAAACGGTACAAAATGATAGAAGCCAATAAAGTGTTGGCTTCGGGCATTGTATTGCCACAGTTTTTTATGACTGTTCCCAAGAGCGATATTTTTGGAACAGACAGTATGTTGCTGAATCAGGAATCTTTATTGAAGAATTTCAAACTCAATAATGAAGATTCAAAGATTGACTTTGATCAAATCACTTCAGATTTATACAAAATTGATGTTGAATTAACCGGTACTGATGAATATTCACCGCGGATCATTAAAATAGAAGATCAGATATTAAAAGATCCGATTGTAGAATATATACTGGCAAAGCCCAAAGAGAACCAGGTAAAAGATATTTCGCACCAGTTGATACAGATGGTGGGTGATATGTATCCGATCTCCGATCCTGATATCAGAATTTATATTGAACGGATTTTATCGGGTTTAAATGCAGAGCAGTTACAGGATATTCTTTCCAGAAAATACAGTTATGCCGATAAAATCAAGGCGCGTATACGTCAACATGTGGATGCTTATGCAGAAAGCCAGTTTGATGATATGGTGAAGACAAAAAAAATTCATGCTGTACCTGTGTGGCATTTTCCTGAAATGATTGTTCCTGGTATGCCGGGATCATCCATCACAAAATCCTTGTATGAGCGAGAAGGTGCAATGAATAATTTTGAGACATCGGTAATACAGGATATCGCCAGTTTATCCAATATTGCATTCTGGCACAGAAACCTTGGCCGGGGTAAAGGATTTTGCATTAATGGATTTAAGAGCAATCATTATCCTGATTTTATTGCGGTAACTACCACCGGTAAAATTATTATCATCGAAACAAAAGGTGATGACCGTGATAATTCAGACAGTGCTGCGAAATGCAGATTGGGGGAAACCTGGGCTACCAAAGCCGGTGATGATTATTTTTATTTTATGGTATTTGATAAGAAAGAAGTTGAGGGTGCCTACACTGCAGATAAGGCGAAGGATTTGATTAAGAAGATTTAAATCAAATCCAAATTCTTCCCCATTATACCTGTGTTATTTAATAACTGCAAGTCAACGCAGGGCTAAAGCCCTACAGGATTTTTAGATTCACTTTGTAATCCCCAACCTGAAGGTTGGGGCTATGAGATGATTCGGAACATAATGAAGAGCCCGATTATAAAACAACTTTGTTAAATAACTTGCCCCAGGCTTCAGCCTGGGGATACGAAATAGAACTACCTATACTATGGCACTTTAATGCTGCGAAAATGATTGTCGAACCTTTAGAAAACTCATTGGTATCATTTGCCCCGGGCTTCAGCCTGGGGATACAAAATATAACTACCTATGCTGTGGCACTTTAGTGCCGCGAAGCCTATCTCATTCCAATAGGTTTGTTTTGTAATTCATTGATCAACAAAAAATGTTCTATCAATTGTTCATATTCCTTTTCAAAAGATATTTTCCGGTGATGCATTTCCTGATTATCTACATAAGTCCTTACCTTCTCAATCATAGACGGACTTACCGATACCACAAAATATTCTGATTGCCATTGCAGTTTGGATTGTTTACATCCGGAAACATTATTAAACCAATAGGCAGATTCACCTTTTAATAATTGTGCCACTTTATCGTAAGATTGCTGAGGCTGCAGCCAAACCAAACAATGTACATGATTGGTGTAGCCATTGATTCTGTCCAAATGAATCCCTTTTACCACTGCGTTTTCACGCATATGTTTAAATAGTTTTTGACGATACGGTTTCATCAGTAAATGTTTTCTGTCTTTGGTAGCCCACACATAGTGGAGAAATATTTTTGCATACGACATAGTACCACAAAGAAAAAAAGTCCGAGAGTATTTTGGTAGCGTATTTCTACGCAAACGCAAGGTTTTTTAGCGGGGTGCTAAAGCACCACCCTTACGCTGTAAAAAACAAATTTAGCCCCAGGCTAAAGCCGGGGCTAGTAAGAAAACAGAGATGATTAAATAAGATGGCTAAAGCAGAGGCATTCAGAAAATTATATGGCATTATATCAACCAGAAATAATAGAGAAACTCATTTTGTTAATTACATCATCACCAAAAATATATGCCGATTCAATAAAAAATCACCATCACCATCCATTTCCCCAGCGGGGCAACCACTTTGTAACACACCAAAAACCTGAAGGATCATTTGCCCAGGTAGGGGCTGTTCACAACGCTTCTATCACAACAACGTTCACGATCAACCACCAACATATATGTGCAACACCCTGATATAATGTACCTACCGGCGCATCGGATTTTATCTAATTGTTTTTCTACAAGGCGGGAGCCCCTACCGGGGCTCGCTTGCGCGGAGTGGGGGATACCTTTTTTGAAATCAAGATCCGCATAAAAAACCCGCTCTACGAGCGGGTCAATAAATCATATCTAAAATCTGTGTAATCCGCGATCAATTGCCGTACACACTCAAAAACTTGATGCGCATAATTTTTAATTGCTCCCAATTATAATTGTTCTCACTCAATTCTTCCTGTGCGATCTGTAAAGAGGAGGTTTGACAATTTTTAAAATATTCAAGAATATCTTCCTGGTCATATTCATCCAGCCATTCATCAATGGCATAATCTAAATTGAGTTTGGTGCCACTGGCTGCAATGGTTTCCATTTCTTCCAGTAACTCATCTAATTTCAAACTCTTGTTTTTTGCAATGGTTTCTAGTGGTATTTTTTTGTCTACATTCTGGATGATGTAAATTTTGTTATTGGCGTTATTGGCCACACTCTTCATGATAAAATCATCCGGCTTTTCAATATTGTTCTCTTCTACGTATTTGGCAATCAGCTCTACAAAAGGCTTACCGTATTTGATGGATTTACCTTTGCTTACACCCTGGCATTTTTCCATTTCTTCCAATGTGGTTGGGTAAATGGTGGCCATATCCTGCAAAGAATTTTCGAGGAAGATCACAAATGGCGGCAAACTTTTTTTCTTGGCTTCTTTCTGTCTGAGATCTTTCAGCATCTCAAACAATTTTTCATCCGCTGCTGCTGCACCACCTTGTGGGCCATTCTCACCTTCATCTTCATCAAACTGTGCGTCTTCAAATAAATTGTTGAGTACAATTTTGAAAGATGCGGGCTTCTTTAAAAACTTCTCACCTTTCTCCGTCATCTTCAGCAAACCATATTCTTCAATGTCTTTTTTGATAAGGTTTTCGAGCAGCATTTGTCTAACCAAACTATTCCATAAATGTGCTTCTTTATCTTTTCCGATACCAAAAGCCGGCAATGCATCATGACGGTAAATATTGATCTGTGGCGTTAGTTTTCCCATCACTACATTCACTACATAATCGGTAGTAAATCTTTCATCCAGTGCTTTTACCACTTTGATGATCTTTACCACATCCTCCTTCGCTTCAATTTTTTCTTTTGGGTGTAAGCAGTTATCGCAGTTGCCGCAATTGGGTGTATCCCAATCTTCGCCAAAATAATGGAGTAAAATTTTACGGCGGCAAACAGCACTTTCTGCATAAGCTACCGTTTCATCTATCAATTGTGCCCCCACTTCTCTTTCGCTCAAAGGTTTATCGCGCATCAAATGTTCCAGCTTAGAAACATCTTTGTGCGAGTAATATAATACACACAATCCTTCCATACCATCACGCCCTGCGCGACCAGTTTCCTGGTAATAATTTTCGATGGATTTGGGAATATTAAAATGGATCACATAACGGATATCGGGTTTATCAATTCCCATTCCAAATGCGATGGTGGCAACGATCACCTGTACATCTTCATTCAAAAATTGATCCTGTCTTCCGGCACGGAGTTTCTGATCCAGTCCGGCATGATAAGCCACCGCTTTGATCCCATTTGCCACTAAAATTTCAGCCAGCTCTTCTGTGGTTTTACGGTTGAGTGTATAAATGATCCCACTCTTTCCTTTATGGCCGCTGATGAATTTTACGATGCTTTTGATGGTTTGTTCTTTTTCTATCTTAGGCTGGATCTCGTAATACAGATTTGAGCGGTTGAAAGAGGAAAGAAAAATATTGGGTTCACGTAGCCCGAGGTTTTTTACAATATCACTTTTTACTTTAGGGGTAGCCGTTGCAGTTAATGCCACTACCGGAACATCGGGATTGATGATATCCATCATTTCGCGAAGACGTCTGTATTCGGGCCTGAAATCGTGGCCCCATTCTGAAATACAATGCGCTTCATCTACCGCAAAGAAAGAAACTTCCAGATCGCTGAAATAATCCAGGTTCTCCTGTTTGGTGAGTGTTTCGGGCGCTACATATAAGAGTTTTGTTTTTCCGCTGGTAAGGTCTTCTTTAACGGCTTTGATCTGACCTTTATTGAGCGAGGAGTTTAGGAAATGCGCTACTTCATCATTTTCGCTATAGCCACGTACCAGGTCTACCTGGTTTTTCATCAAAGCAATTAATGGGGATACTATGATGGCACATCCGGGCATGATCATCGCAGGTAACTGGTAACACAAACTTTTACCGCCACCGGTGGGCATGATCACAAAAGTATCCTGACCGTTTAAAACGCTGTTGATAGCCAGTTCCTGGGTTCCTTTAAACTCGCGAAAGCCAAAATATTGTTCAAGTGCACCAAAAATATCGTAGGTATGGGCCGTAGCTGCTTTTTTAGGGGCGGCTTTTGAAGCAATTGGTTTTTTCGGGGTTGCTGCCGGTTTTTTTACGGCTGCTTTTTTGGTTGTTGTTGCCATGTATCAAACGCTGTTTTTTCCGTTCCCGGTCTCACAAGAGCTCTTCACAAACGGATAATAAGATACTTCATTTACCCGAAAACGTAGCCTAAAATTTTAACTGCTTGGTTTACAGAGAAACAGATCCGGGGGTCAGGAAGTATATCCCCTTATCATAGGGGTTGTTAAAAAGGATAACGAAGTTAACGAACTAAGGTTGCAATACCTTCAGTTTGCTGTTAAAGTTTACCTTTGCATTCCATGAGTTCATCTATCCAGCAAACCGCATTACATACCATACAATTAGAGGCTCAATCTGTTGCCGAACTGGCCGCTTTTATTAATGCAGATTTTGAAAAAGCGGTTAACACGGTTCAGTCATGCAAAGGCAGGCTGGTAATCAGCGGTATTGGAAAAAGTGCGATCGTGGCTCAGAAAATTGTATCTACCCTTAATTCTACCGGTACGGCAGCTCTATTTATGCATGCAGCCGATGCCATTCATGGTGATCTGGGGATGGTTCAGCAGGAAGATATAGTAATGATCATCAGCAAAAGTGGCGAAAGTCCTGAGATCAAAGTGCTGGTTCCCCTGATCAAAAATTTTGGGAACATATTGATCAGTATGTCAGGAAATACCCAGAGTTTTCTGGCCAAAGAAGCCGATATCTTTCTAAACACAACGGTTAGTAAGGAGGCCTGCCCCAATAATCTTGCCCCAACCAGCAGCACAACCGCGCAAATGGTGATGGGTGATGCACTGGCTGTTTGCCTGATGCAGCTGAAAGGCTTTACCGGACAGGATTTTGCCAAATACCATCCCGGCGGTAATCTGGGCAAAAGATTATACCTGCGGGTGGCCGATCTGTATACCTCCAATGCAACACCAAGAGTGCTGGCTACTACCAGTTTAAAAGAAGTGATTGTTGAGATCACAGAAAAAAGACTGGGTGTAACGGCAGTTACCGATACAGATAATCATGTGATCGGCATTATTACCGATGGTGATTTGAGGCGAATGCTGGAGAGAAGCGATAATATACAGTCAATCAGGGCTATGGATATTCTTTCTGCCCATCCAAAAACAGTAAGTCCTTCGCTTCTTGCCGTTGAAGCGCTGGATGTATTAAGATTTAATGATATCAGTCAGTTGATTGTTGCCGAAAACGGACAATATCTCGGTATTCTGCATATTCACGATTTGGTAAGGGAAGGAATTGTGTAATTAGCACATATTATTATTCAACAGCAACAAATAACGCTGTAATTTCGCACCGCAAATTTGCTTTTACTTAATTAACGATCGGATGAATAAGCATCATTACGTAGCCATTATGGCCGGTGGAATTGGCAGTCGTTTTTGGCCAAGCAGCCGTACCAGTTATCCCAAACAGTTTCTCGATATTTTAAATACAGGCAAATCGCTGATCAGGTGGACCTTTGAGCGTTATGCGGCTTTTATTCCTGTCGAGAATATATACATTGTAACTTCTGATGAATACACCCAAATTGTAAAAGAGCAGTTACCGGAGTTGAATCCGGATAATATTCTGGCAGAGCCCAGCCGTAAAAATACGGCGCCTTGCGTGGCTTATATTTCGGTGAAACTGCTGCAAAAAGATCCGGAAGCTTCTTTGATTGTAGCACCAAGTGATCATATGATCCTGGACAATGAAAATTTCAGAAAGATCACTACACAGGCTTTGGATTTTGTGGCGCATATCAAATCATTGGTAACTCTTGGTATCAAACCAACCCACCCTAATACAGGTTATGGCTATATACAGCATGAGGCAATGTCTGTTGCTGATGGCATTTATAAAGTAAAAACCTTTACGGAAAAACCAAACCTGGAACTGGCTAAAACCTTTATCAGCAGTGGCGATTTTCTGTGGAATGCGGGCATCTTTGTTTGGAAGGTAAAGAATGTGGTTAAAGCCTTTGAAACCTACCAACCCGAAATGTTCGAATTGTTTGATAACGAAAAAGAACATTTTAATACTCCAAAGGAAAAAGAAGCTATTAACCGCATCTATCCTTTATGCACCAATGTTTCTATTGATATTGCTATCATGGAAAAAGCAGATAATGTATATGTAATACCCTCATCATTTGGCTGGAGCGATCTGGGAACCTGGAACAGTGCCTATGATAACCTTGAAAAAGATTACCTGGGTAATGCAGTAGCAGGAGAGAATGTAATAGTGATAGATGCCACCAAATGCATGGTATCTGCCGCCAATGAAAAACTGCTGGTTCTGCAAGGGCTCGATGATTTTATTATTGTTGATACCAAAGATGTTTTGCTGATCTGCAAGAAAGATAAAGAACAGGCCATCAAAGAATATGTGGCAGAAGTGAAAAGGAATAAGGGAGATAAGTTTTTGTAAGATTATTTTTTGCCACAGAATTCACAGAAGGGCACAGAAAAAATCTGTGTTAATCTGTGAAATCTGTGGCAATTTTTTTTACGCGATGTGCTGATTCCGGATCGATTTTAACTAACACCCAGTAGTTTTAAAGACATTCGTTTTACAATAGTCCTTTATCCTCCACGATTAATTATTACTTTTGAAAATCAATCGCTTACTTGTTTTCATTTCTAAAGCATTAACCATTGCTCATGTCGCAAACAAGAACTGTTATCACCGGAACCGGAAGTTTTATTCCACAGAACATTAAGACCAACAGAGATTTTGTAAACCAGGAATTTTATGGTGAGGATCATGCAAAGATCGCCACACCAGCTCTTGAGATCGTAGATAAATTCAAAGACATTACAGGTATAGAAGAGCGCCGATATGCAGACAGCGGCATGAATACTTCAGATATGGCAGCCATTGCCGCGCGACGTGCCATTGAAGATTCAGGTATTGATCCTGAAACACTTGATCAGATCATCGTAGCCCACAACTTTGGAAATGTATTAAACAACACCATTCAAACCGATGTGTTACCCGCTATTGCATCCAGGGTAAAACAGTCTTTGGGTATCCGCAATCCCAATTGCGTGGCGTATGATATTTTGTTTGGCTGCCCCGGCTGGATACAAGGGGTGATACAAGCTGATGCATATATTAAAGCAGGCATCGCCAAAAAATGTCTGGTAATAGGTGCCGAAACCTTAAGCCGTGTAATAGATATTTACGACCGCGACAGCATGATCTTCAGCGATGGTGCGGGGGCAACCATTATTGAATCCATCCCAGCAGAAGAAACTGAAAGTGGTATTCTGTCAACAAGTGTACAAAGCCATTGTGTGGATGAAGCTTTTTATCTCCACTTTGGCAAATCAAATTTCCCCGGTGCCGATCCTGATATCCGTTACATGAAAATGAAAGGGCGTAAAGTGTATGAGTACGCTATTAAGAATGTGCCCATGGCAATGAAAGCCTGTTTAGATAAATGTGGCTTGCAGGTTACCGATGTAAAAAAATTCTTTCTTCATCAGGCCAACGAAAAAATGGATGAAGGATTTATCAAAGCCCTTTACAAACTATACGGCTTACGCGAAATACCCGGTGATATTATGCCAATGAGTATTCATAAATACGGTAATAGTTCCGTAGCTACTATACCCACTTTATACGATCACGTAAAACATGATCATATGGAATCACACGAGTTAGAAACTGGTGATATTGTTATGTTTGCTTCGGTTGGTGCGGGAATGAATATTAATGCGATTTGTTATAAAGTATAAGCCACCACCCCAGCCCCCTGAAGGGGTAGTTGAAATGAAAGAAATACTTAAAAAGAAATGCGGATCAAATAATGATCCGCATTTCTTTTTGAGTATTCCTCTACTAACTCCCCCTTCAGGGTCTGGGGGGGTTAATACCCCCTCACATTCTTCCCTTCCATATAATTTAGAAATGCTTTATTCACCACTTTGTTACCACCGGGTGTTGGATAGTTTCCGGTAAAGTACCAGTCGCCGGTATTGGTGGGGCAGCTGTCGTGTAGGTCTTCGATGGTTTGGTAGATCACTTCAACATTAAATTGCCCTTCCAGCTCTACTGGTGTGATCAGTTGTGCAATCTTATCCGAGATCTCCTGGGTTGTAAATGGTTTATAAACGTGGCGAACCACATTTTCCAGATGCAACTGGTTATTACGCTGCATTTCTTTGATCTTTTCCTGAAGCTCTGTTAATACATGCTCCATGTTTCTTTCTTTCAATAAGGCTGTGGCTGCACGGAAAGCAATAAAATCGCCCAGTTTGCTCATGTCAATTCCATAACAATCCGGATAACGGATTTGTGGGGCAGAAGAAACTACTACAACTTTCTTTGGCTTTAAACGTGCCAGCATCCTTACAATGCTTTCTTTTAAAGTAGTTCCGCGCACAATGCTGTCGTCTATCACTACTAAAGTATCTTCATTAGGACGTACAGTTCCGTAAGTGATATCGTATACGTGCTGCACCATTTCATTACGGTTGGCATCTTCAGTAATAAATGTGCGGAGTTTTACATCTTTAATAGCAATCTTTTCCTGACGGATCTTACGGGTTACCATTTCTTCCAGCTTCTCAGGTGTAAACTCATTACCCCAACTCAGTATGCGTTCTACTTTAATTTTATTAAGGTATTCTTCCATCCCTTTTACCAATCCGTAAAAAGCTACTTCGGCAGTATTGGGTATGTAGGAGAAGATGGTATTCTTAAGATCATAATTAATATTTTCTAAAACCGTTTTGCTCAGGTGATGGCCCAATGCTATACGCTCGCGGTAAATTTTTTCATCGCTGCCGCGGGAGAAATAAATACGTTCAAAGCTACAGGCCCTTCTTTCTTTGGGTTCGAGTATCTGTTCCAGTTTATAATTTCCGGCATCATCTACTATCAATGCCATACCGGGCATCAGTTCAAGTACTTCATTCTCGCCCACATTAAAAGTGGTACGTATGGCTGCCCTCTCACTTGCCGCAACGATCACTTCGTCATTGATATAATAATAAGCCGGGCGAATGCCATGTGCATCTCTCATCACAAAACTAAATCCGTTGCCTAATAATCCTCCAATAGTATACCCCCCATCAAATAAAGGGGTTGATTTCTTTAGTACTTTAATGATATCTGCTGCATTGGGATGTTGTTCATCTTCCTGCGAAAGAAAATGGTGCAAAACCTCGAGCATCGCTGCCAGATCGCTTTGTTTTTGAAAAACACCGGGGTCCATATTGATGAGATCAAATAACTCATCTGTATTTACCAGGTTAAAATTTCCTGCTAATGCCAGATTTTTTCCGGGCATCAGGTCGCGTTTAATAAAAGGATGACAAAATTCTACATTGTTCTTTCCCTGTGTACCGTAACGTAAATGGCCCAATAATAATTCGCCCAAAAAAGGCAGGTGGCCTTTCATTAATCCGGGGTGTAATTTAATATCGGGTTGGTATTTTTCCAGTTCGGCAATTTCCTGGCCTATTTTAAAGAAAAGATCTGCTATGGGTTGCTGGGCATTGCTGCGCATCCGGCTTAAAAAAGGATTGCCGGGCTCGGTATTCAGTTTCACGGCGGCAAGGCCCGCACCATCCTGCCCGCGGTTGTGCTGTTTTTCCATCAACAGGTATAACTTATTTAAGCCATACGTAACGGCACCGTGCTTTTGCAGGTAATAAGAGAAAGGTTTTCGCAATCGAATGTAGGCCAGGCCACATTCGTGTTTGATTTCGTCGCTCATGTTGGTTATTAAAAGAAAGTGGCGAAGGTACAACTCCGCCACATTTTATCAGGTTAATTATAAGCCGATTCCAGTTCCGGCCTCAGTGTTTCTGCCAGCCAGAGAAATTCGTTCACAAAATTGTCAATACTCTTCTGAAATCCAGGATCTATCAGGTTTGCATCAGCATCAAATTTTTTGTCTACCAACGGTGTAATCAGCATATGTGGAGATGCTACACCAAATAATGCAGGAATCAGCAATAACAACTGCTGCGAAGACCGCATTCCACCCATTGCTCCCGGAGAAGCAGTTACAATTCCAAATGCTTTATGGCTCTGCTTTGGAAAATGATCCAGCAAATTCTGCAGGGCGGGAGAGTAGCTGCCATTGTATTCCGGTGTTACCAGGATAAAGGCATCGGCTGCAAACATGCGTTCTGCTAATGGTTTATATTGATCAGGCGTTTTTTCTACACTCGAAAAAACAGTTTGTAATAAGGGTAGATTCCAGTCGCGCACATCAATTATGTTTACCGTATGTTCTGTTTTTTCTGTAAGGTATTTCTCTAAATAAACAGCCACCCTGTGCGATACACTTTCTTTTCTTGGGCTGCCTGATATGATTTCTATGTTCATTTATTTCTTTTATGGGTTGGAAAGATCCATTCGTATTAATTAATGATTGATATCTATATAACAATTATTCTTGCTTACTGTTCAGTTTAATGTTAATCTGTTATAAAAAAATTCTTCGTGTTCCTTTGCGACTTGGTGCCTTTGTGGTTCCAAATATTTGAACCACGAAGACACCAAGTCGCAAAGGGACACGAAGGTTTAAAGATTATTTGATCTCACTATTGATCTCTATCACCCCCAATAATGTTTTTGAAACGGGGCAGGCTTTGGCAATTGCCAATAAGCGTTGCCTTTGAATTTCATTGATATCGCCATTAATGATGATAAAGCGGGTAAAAACAGTTTTACTTTCGTTTCTTGCTAAACTCACTGTAACCTCTATTTCTGCTACGGGCCAGTTTTTCCTGTCGGCATACATTCGTAAAGTAATAGCCGTACAACTTGCCAGCGATGCTTCCAGTAATTCATCCGGTGCGGGGCCAGTATCTCCACCGCCGATTTCTTTGGGTTCATCGGCATACAATTCATGTCGTCCGTTCTGGATTTTTACACTGTAATGAGTGGAAGCAATGCTTGCAGTTGTCATGCTATGTTTAGTTTTTTCGGTATTCAGATCCTTGTATTGCTAAATTGATTTTCAATTAGCCCTGCCCTTTAGGGCGGGGATATAAGCACCAGCCTCTTTTACAATTGGAGCTTTAGCTCCGCTTGTATTGAGTAGATCAAAATATTACAATTTTAAATTGCTCTCGGGACTAAAGTCCCACAAACAAAAACAATGGATACCTCATCCCCACTCTAAAGAGTGGGGCAAGTTCTACTATTACTATTTATAGATAAGCTTTCATTTTACAGGGCACCGATGTTGGTACTACGCACGATAGAAAAATATTTTTCTCTGTTAGTGTAAATGATCAATGCATTCAATACTACCAGTAAGATACCAATACCGGGCTGATGTGCGATCAATAATTCAAACAATAAAATATTGATAGAAATTGGCGCGATCAACAATGCGGCCAATGCCCTTGCTGCCGGAACGATCAATAATACAGCGATCACAATCTCTAAAACTTTTACTACTGCCAGAAACCCTGTCGTGTACAACAAACCCGCAAAAGCACCTGCATCACCACTCATTGGCGGCATCGCTAAAAAATGGAAGAAATAATTAGAACCAAATACGAGATAGATCAACGACAACAGATATGCCGGTACGTTTACTAATTTTTTCATTATGCTTGTTTTATCATTTGAACATTCAGGTGCAATTTCACTTCGTCGCTTACTACTACGCCACCGGCTTCTGTAACAGCGCCCCAGGTTAAACCAAAATCTTTACGGTTAATTTTTCCGTTGATCTCAAAACCAGATTTTACCTGGCCATAAGGATCTGTCATGGTTCCGCCAAACTCTACAGCCAGTTCAATGGCTTTGGAAGTGCCGCGTAAAGTGAGGTCTCCGGTTAATACATAATCATCTCCTTTTTTAACCAGGCTTGATGAAACAAAACTCAGTTTTGGAAATTTTTCGGCTGCAAAAAAATCATCGCTTTTCAGGTGGCCGTCACGCTGTTCGTTGTTAGTGTTGATGCTGTCTGTATCTGCTTCGAAAGAAATTTTCGCATCGCTGAAATCAGCTGCTTCGCTTTCCATGGTTGCATCAAATTTTGTAAAGCTTCCGCTTACATTGGTGATCATCATGTGCTTTACTTTGAAAGTAATGTCACTGTGTGCTGCATCGATTTTGTAGGTTGACATGTTTTTTGTTTTTTAGGTTTTAAAATTTATCGTTGACGTCACTGCGAGGTACGACGTTTGTTTATTACTCTTCAATAAGAACCCCCATCTTACCCAACTGGTAATCGCGGAAGGCTTCCATTAATTCGGTTTGGTTATTCATAACAAATGGTCCGTGAGATGCAACCGGTTCATTGATGGGTTCACCGGTTCCGATGAACAGGTGTGTATCTTCCAGTGCTTCCAGTTCAAAGCCATCGCCATTATTATTAAATACCGCAACATATTTATTATCCACTTCACCATCACCGGTTACTTTTACTTTTCCGTTAATGATGTAGATAAAAGCATTGTGTGTTGAAGGAATTTCAAAGAAAAATTTTCCTCCTTTTTTTATGTCAGCAGTAAATGTATTTACGGGTGATAATGTTTTGATGGGACCTTTCACTCCATTCAATTCTCCTGAAATAATATTCACTTTCGTAAACCCATCTTCAGAAACAATGACCGGCGTTTCTTCTGCAGTTAATGGTTGATAAGATGGTGTATCCATTTTATGTTTGGAAGGAGTATTCACCCATAATTGTATCAGTTCCTGTTTGCCACCAATTTCATGAATATCTGCCGGTGGTCTTTCGCTGTGTATCACACCCATACCCGCATTCATCCATTGTGTGCCGCCGGCATACACAATATTGTCATTCCCTCTGCTGTCGCGGTGATGTACACCACCTTTAAAAATAAAACTGACAGGAGAAAAACCACGGTGCGGGTGCGGACCCACGCCGGCATGTTTTGTGTCGATATGGGTTGGCACTTTCACATCAGCATGGTGCAGTAATAAGAACGGATCTATCTGCTCTGCCTTATGTGATGGGAAGGGTTGCCTGATGGGCATTCCACCCATATCCATGGGCTGGCCGTATAAAATACTTTTAATGGTTCTGTTCGTTTTCATAATTACGCTCCTGGTATTTGCATGGGTACGTCGATCAGTAAAATTTCTGCGTCGCTGTCTGCTTTGATGTTGATGGCATCTGTTTCCCAAATACCCAAACCATCGCGTGTATCCAATACCTCATCATTGATAGTTACTTTACCACTTAAGATAAAAGCATATACCCCATTTCCTTTTTTATGAATTTGATAAGTAGTTGTAAAATCTTTTGAGAATTTTCCAAGAGAGAACCATGCATCCTGGTTAATAAAAACTGCTTTCTCGTCATCAGGGGCAACCACGGTTAAGATCTGGTTATTTCTATCTTCGGGATTGAATGTTTTTTGTTCGTAACGTGGTTCAATATTTCTCACTTTAGGAAATACCCAGAGCTGTAAAAATTTTACTTCCTTATCGTGATTGGCATTCATTTCACTATGAGCAATACCACTGCCGGCACTCATGATCTGAACATCATGTTCGCGGATAATTTCATCGCGACCGGTACTGTCTTTATGGTGCAGATCGCCGGATAACGGAATGGATACGATCTCCATATTATCATGCGGATGTTTTGAGAATCCCATCCCTTCTTTTACGGTGTCATCATTAAATACTCGCAAGGCACCAAAATGTACCCGTTCAGGATTGTGGTAATTACCAAAACTAAATGTGTGGTAACTGTTTAACCAGCCAAAATTTGCATGGCCCCTTGTTGCTGCTTTATGCAATATCGTTTTCATATCTTTCTTTTTATTTGTATGTATATACATGTATTTATTCAAAAAAACTATTTTTCGGTCGCCCGTACTTTTTCAAGTAATTGGTTTAGCACGGTTGCATCTTCATTACAAATGGCTACTGTTTCATCCATCAGTTTATTTAAAATAACTGTGGTGGCTTCGAGTATGGTTATACCGCTTTGTGTTAAAGTGATCACCGTTTCTCTTTTATCAATGGCAGAAGTGGAACGTTTGACCAGTTTCTTTAATTCCAGTCTGTCAATGATACGTGGTACATTAGAACTTTTCTCAATCATTCGGCAGGCAACATCACGCACACACATCTGCTCCGGATATTTTCCTTTCAGTATGCGTAACACATTGTATTGCTCATGTGTTAAACCAAACTCTTTCAGATCCTTACTCATCGCTGTTTTAAGCCACCAGGCTGTGTACAGAATATTCAACCCTGCTTTATGCACTTCGTTTTTGAATTTGGTACTTTTTATGGCCTGTTCTAATTTCACAACACAAATGTATGTATGTACATCTAATTTACAAAATTTATTTTTCCGGTTGGCCCTGGTTAATAGTTCATATAGAAAAAGGGCATATTGCAATCGGTGATCATTAAGGGTAGTCCCTACCAGGCAATGTCATTAAGTTAAGAAAATTTCACGCAAAGAAAAATAAGACACAAAAGCCCTTCAGAAGGGCTTCATCGCTTTTTGAAAATTCATCGAAAAATCCTCTACAATCCCCATTAATGCTGCATAGTTATTATGAATTTTGGTGCCCCATTCGGAAGGCAGGAAGCTATTCTTTTACTTTGCCCCACCTTTTAAGGTGGATAGGGTGAACCTATTAGTTCTTCTTTGGGGCTTTAGCCCCGTGTTGAAATACTCGGGACTAAAGTCCCCGAAAACAATCTCAAAAGAAATTTTTATCCCCGACCTGAAGGACGGGGCAATGCGAAGAAATAACAAATAAAATATCTCTTGTCTTATGAATGGGGATTTAAGTTGACCATTCACTATTCACCATCGACTTCACCCAAAACAAAAATCCCGCACCTAAGCGCGGGATTTGAAATATATTATTGAAAATCTGTAATCTTAGTTTCTTGCTTTGGCCGCCATATCTGCTGATTTGCGCCACTCTTCCAAGCCGGCACAGTTTGAAAAGTCTTTATCAATAGAAATAAAATAGGTTGGGATATGTTCTTTGAACCATTTTTCCAGTGCACTGCTTTTCTTTTCTTCCAGTGCTCTTTTGGCAACCCTGTCATAATCTTCTTTCAGGTTTTCGCGGTGCGGCTCTGTTCGGTTACGCAGGTAAACAATTCTTACGTGTGTACCACGATCATCTTTATAGGCCTGTGGTGCGGAATATTCACCGGGTTTCAATGTTTTCAGTAATACTACAATGTCTTTATCCAGTTGATCTATCGAAAGAAAAGTACTGGCACCACCATTGATATCACGTCCGGAAATAGCACCTGCGCTGAATTTGCTGTTTTCATCATCACTGTATTTATTCACTGCTGCACCAAACGACATTGAACCATCGATCACTTTTTTACGAACAGAATCCAATAGTTTTTTTGCGTCGTTTACTTCATCATCTGTTACCGGAGGAATTCGCAGGATGTGTTTTACCACCGCTTCATCACCCGAACGGCTTACCATCATAATAATGTGCAGACCAAATTTAGATTTGATGACGGGTGAGATCTGTCCCTCTTTCAAACGGAAAGAAGCCGAAAGAAATGCAGGATCCCATGAGTTCTTATCATTTCTGTTCAAAGTATATTGACCACCGTTTTCTTTTACAGCAGGATCTTCGCTATACAATTTTGCTAACTGGTCAAACTTTTTACCGCCGCCAACTTCTGCCTGTTTTTTATAATCGTACATCTGCTTCGATACATATTCTTCCACATCCTTGTTGGCTTTGGGGTTGATGATGATCTGGCTTACTTCGATTTCACTTTCATAAAAGGGCAAACTGTCTTTCTGAATTTTGCTGTAATATGTTTTTACTTCTGTAGGTGTGATCTTAATCGCATCTACAATCTTGCTCTGCATCTGCTCAGATAATTTCTGCTCGCGAAAACTTTCTTTAAAATCTTCTTTGATCTGATACACTGTTTTACCGGCAATTTCTTCGAGTACATCTTTTGAACCGTAAGATTGTATGAACTGACGGATCTTATTATCCAGCGATGCATCAATTTCTTCTTCGCTGATATGAAGTGAATCTTTTTGTGCCTGCAGCACCAATGCCTTACGGATCAATTGTCCTTCCATGATCTGGCATTCTGATGGTAACACCACATTCTCCTGTCCCTGCGATTGCCTTTTCATATCTGCAATGGCATTCATAATATCTGAACGCAGAATGATCTTATCACCTACCTGACCCACAATTTTATCAGCCACCACTTTTTTGCTTTGTGCAGAGGCAGTTACAAAAACGCCGGCCAATACTGCAACAACAAATAGTACTAAATTCTTCATAATCGTCAATATCAGTCAAAAATAGTTAAACAAAGGGGGTAATCGTTAAAGCAAGCGTTAAAGAAGTTAAAAAGGTTAGGGCTTAGTTAAAAGGGTTAAAAGAGTTAAAGGAGTTAAACATATGCTCACCCTTTTAACTCTTTTAACCCCTCTAACTATTTACTAAGCTTATAAAGTACGCTTCACTTCTTCTTCTTCAAATGCCTCAACTATATCACCCACTTTAATATCGTTATAGTTCTTGATGGTCAATCCGCACTCCATATTGGTTGCAACTTCTTTTGCATCATCTTTGAAACGTTTCAGGCTGCCCAGTTCCGCACTTTGTCCTTCTCCTCTCGGAAATTCAACGATACCATCACGGATGATACGGATCTTGCTGTTTCTGGCAATCTTTCCTTCCAGTACAAAACATCCGGCCACGGTGGCTTTGTCAAATTTGTATACTTCACGAACTTCAACATTGGCGGTGATCTTCTCCTGGAATTTAGGTTCCAGCATACCCTCCATCGCACTCTTGATCTCGTCGATGGCCTGGTAGATGATGGAATATAATTTGATCTCCACACCTTCTGTTTCAGACAATTTATTTGCCTGCATGGAAGGACGCACGTTAAATCCGATGATGATGGCATCAGAGGCAGTTGCCAGCAATACATCACTTTCAGAGATTTGTCCAACACCTTTGTGTACCACGCGGATGGCGATCTCTTCGGTAGATAATTTCTGTAATGAATCGCTCAATGCCTCTACAGATCCGTCCACATCACCTTTGATGATGATATTGAGTTCTTTAAAGTTACCGAGTGCCAAACGACGGCCGATCTCATCCAGTGTAATATGTTTTCTGGCACGTAAACCCTGCTCGCGCAGTAACTGTGCACGTTTGGTAGCTGTTTCTTTTGCTTCCGCTTCATCTTCAAACACCCGGAATTTTTCACCGGCCTGAGGCGCTCCATTCAATCCCAATATTACAACCGGTGTTGAAGGAGGTGCTACTTCAATACGCTGGTTACGTTCGTTGAACATGGCTTTTACACGACCGTAGTTCTGACCTGATACGATCAGATCGCCCTGGCGTAAAGTTCCGTTCTGTACTAGGATGGTGGCTACATAACCACGTCCTTTATCAAGCGATGCTTCAATAATGGTTCCGCTTCCTTCCCTTTCAGGATTGGCTTTCAGATCCAATACTTCGGCTTCCAACAATACTTTTTCAAGCAACAGATCAACATTCAAACCTTGTTTGGCAGAGAGTTCCTGATTCTGGTATTTACCACCCCAGGCTTCTACCAGGATATTCATTTGGGATAACTGCTCGTATATTTTTTGAGGATTTGCTCCGTCTTTATCTATTTTATTCACTGCAAAGATCATTGGAACACCTGCTGCCTGCGCGTGGCTGATAGCTTCCTTGGTCTGAGGCATCACCGCATCATCTGCTGCAACTACAATAATTGCGATATCAGTAACTTTTGCACCACGGGCGCGCATGGCAGTAAAGGCTTCGTGACCCGGTGTATCTAAGAAAGTGATCGCTTTACCGTTTGGCAGGGTTACTTCATAAGCACCGATGTGCTGAGTGATACCACCGGCCTCACCTGCAACTACATTAGCGCTTCTGATATAATCCAGTAAAGAGGTTTTACCATGATCCACGTGACCCATGATGGTTACGATTGGTGCTCTTGGAACAAGTTCGTTCGTATCATCTTCGTAATCATCTTCATCCATTTCATCTACTTCTTCCAATCCTATGAACTCTACTTCAAATCCAAACTCACTGGCTACCAGTTCAATTACTTCTGCATCCAAACGCTGGTTAATGGATACCATGATACCGAGGTTCATACACTTGCCAATTACATCGGCAAAGCTTACATCCATCAGGTTGGCCAGTTCACTTACAGTAACAAACTCAGTTACCTGCAAACTGTTATCAACGGTTTCTTCGCCCATTGATTCTGCAGCTTCATCACGTTTTGCACGGCGGTATTTGGCTTTCAGGCTCTTACCACGTCCACCTGTTCCGGCCAGTTTGGCCTGGGTTTCGCGTATTTTTTCCTGAATGGCTTTCTGATCGATCTCTTTATCTTCCCTGCGTACTGCCGGTCCTCTGTTTCCACCACCACGGTTTCCGCCTCCACCCTGACCACCACGGTTAAATCCACCACCACCGCCTTGTCCGCCACGATTATCACGTCCACCGCTGTTATTATTAGCCGGAACGATCGGACGATTAGGACCGGTAGGTTTAGCATTAGGATCGCGAGGAGTTGCTGCGCCACCACTGCCTTGTCCGGGTTGGCCCGGAGCTTTATCAACCGGGATACGTTTACGTTTGCGTTTTTCCTCCCTGCCCATTGGTTTAGGGCGGGTATCGCTGTTAACGGGTAATTCTATTTTTCCGAGGATTTTTGGGCCCTCTAATTTTTCTGCCTTGATATTGGTGATCGTTGGGCCTGTTTCTTCTTCAACAACTGAAGCTGGGGTTACAGGAGTAGGTGCAACGGTAACCACCGGTTCGGGTTTAACTTCTGCCGGTTTTGTTTCCGCAACAGGTTCTGCTGCAGGCCCGTCTTTTTTCTTCGCCGTTTTTTTAGGACGTGTGGAAGAATCGATAGTAGAAAGATCTATTTTAGTTACTACTGTTGTGCCTTCCAGTTCCGGTGCTTCAATTTTTACATGTTCTGATTCTACTACTGGTGCCGGTTTTTCAACAACTGGCTCTGGTTTCGGGGCTTCAACAACAGGTTCTGCAGGTTTGGGTTCTTCTTTAGGAGCGACAGGAGGGGGGGCAGGAGCGGCGGGCTTTTTCTCTTCTTTTCTAAAAGAGATTTCTTCCTCATCCTTCTTTTTCTTAGCCTCACCTTGAGCACCTTTTGGTATTTCTACCTTATCGGCCTTGTTCTTGGCTACTTTATCGCTTTGGAACTCTGCCTGTAACGCATAGTATTGGTCTTCCTGAAGCTTTGCTGTGGGCTTCAGTTCATCGCGGTTAAATCCTTTCTTCACCAAAAATTCGATCAGGGTATCCTGACCAATGTTGAATTCTGTGGCGGCTGCTAACAGTCTCGGTAATTTCAGTTCTGACATTCAGTTGTTTTTAGTCCATGATCTATTTTGCCGATCATCCATGCGCTATGGACTATTGCCCATGGACTTTTTGATTGATTATGCGAAACGACTATCTATTCGACAAAGATAGTCTTCTAAAGGCTGCTTATTCCTCTCTGTCAAACTCTTCCTGTAAAATCCTTCTCACCTCACCGATGGTCTCTTTTTCGAGATCGGTTCTTCTTTCCAGTTCTTCGGCGGTCAGTTTCAGGATACTTCGGGCAGTATCGCAACCGATGCGTTTGAATTCTTCGATCACCCATGGTTCTATCTCATCGCTGAATTCTTCCAGATCGATATCAAATTCATCCACCACTTCTTCGTCTTCGCGGAATACATCAATTTCGTAGCCGGTTAATTCACAAGCCAGTTTGATGTTTACACCACGACGACCGATGGCCAGAGAAACCTGGTCTGCTTTGAGGTATACTTCTGCGTGTTTTTTCTCATTATCCAATTCCATATAGCTGATCTTGGCCGGTGTTAATGAACGTTGGATCAGTAATTGAATATTGGTAGTGAAATTGATCACATCGATATTTTCATTCTTCAGTTCACGAACGATACCATGAATACGGCTACCTTTCATACCTACGCAGGCTCCAACCGGATCAATCCTGTCGTCATATGATTCAACAGCCACTTTAGCTCTTTCACCCGGATCACGAACGATCTTTTTGATAGCGATCAATCCGTCAAAAATTTCAGGAACTTCTATCTCAAGCAATTTAGCAAGGAATAAAGGACTGGTTCTGGAAAGGATGATTACCGGTGAGTTATTTTTCAGGTCAACACGTGCCACAACTGCACGGATATTTTCGCCTTTTTTGAAATAATCCTGTGGGATCTGTTCAGATTTTGGAAGGATCAGTTCATTACCTTCTTCATCCAGTAATAACACTTCTTTTTTCCAAACCTGGTAAACTTCTGCACTGATGATATCGCCAATGCGGTCGCCATATTTTTTGATCAAAACATTTTTCTTCAGATCGCTGATACGGCTTGCCAGCGTTTGTTTTGCGGCAAGGATGGCACGGCGTCCGAAATCAAGAATGTCTACTTCCTGGTATAATTCTTCACCAACTTCAAAATCGGGTTCAATTTTCGCTGCTTCCGTATAACCTACTTCAGCCAGGGGATCCAATACTTCACCGTCATCCACAATCATACGTCGACGGATAATTTCCAGGTCACCTTTCTCTGCGTTAACGATCACATCAAAATTATCGTCGCTTCCGAATTTTTTACGGAGCAATGTTTTAAATACATCTTCCACCACTTTCATCATGGTAGGACGATCGATGTTTTCTGCGTCTTTGAATTCCTGGAATGCCTCAATCAGGTTGATACTGGCCATAATTCTTTTTTTTAGTGCGATACCGTTTGGAAAGCTACGAGCTGTAAGCTATTAGCTGTGAGCCAAACGATTTTTAAAATTTGATTTGAACGATTGTTGTTTTTATGTTGTTTAATGGAATCACCAATTGTTGGGTAACTGCTTTTTTTCCTTTGCCTTCCGTGAATTCTATCAGGATGTCTGCTTCAGTTACGGTAAGCAGTTTACCTTCTTTCATGGTATCATCTGTAAAAGTGACTTCTACATTGCGGCCGATATTTTTTACATACTGGCGGTGCAATTTTAAAGGTTCATCTATACCCGGTGAAGAAAGTTCCAAAGAAAATTCTCCTTCGGGATACATACCGGCTTCTTCAATCAGTTTATACAGTTTGCGGTTAAAACGAACACATTTTTCGATAGTGATGCCATTATCGCCATCAATAAATACCTTGAAATTGTTGGTGGGCTTGATCTTTACGGACACCAAAAAATATTCCGGCTCCTCAGCCAGTATGCTGTTGAGCATATTTTCTATTACTTCTAAAACTGTTTCGTTTGCCATACCAAAAAGGAGAAGGGAGCGGTAGCCGCTCCCTTCTGTTGTTTCATTCTGTTGCAAATGTAGGTAAAATGGGGGTAAACTTCCAAATTTCTCTTTCCTCCCTTTCCTCACCCCCTCTCCATAAAACGGAGAAGGGCCGGGCAATGTCGTTTAGTTAAGAAGGTTTCACGCAAAGTCGCAAAGTGTGCAAAGACGCAAAGAGATTTTCTTTGAACACTTTGCGACTTTGCGTGAAACTTATTAGTAATGACCTTAACTAAACGACATTAGGACCGTGGGTGAGGATTTAACAAAAATGAGCTGTTTTTGCCTTTATCTTTACACCCTTATGTTCAAGATTCTTTTATACGGATTTCTGCTTTACTTACTGTACAAATTCATTTTCGAATTGTTGATCCCGGTAAGCAAAGCCACAGTAGAAGTAAAACAAAAACTCAGGGAAATGCAGGAGCAGCAAAATGCCCAGCAGCGGCAGTACGAACAACAGCAACATACACCATCGCCCACAGCTGCAACTACTAAGAGAAAGGATGATGATTATATTGAGTTTGAGGAGGTGAAATAGTTTTTCCCAAATTACCGCCTCTACACCCCTCTGCCAGCGGCATCTCCTCTGAGAAGGGAGAAAATTTTTTATCCTCACCTTTCAGGTGAGAGCAGGGTGGGATGTAAAAAACACCGAACAATAAATCACTTTATCATTCGGTGTTCCTTGTTCTTCTGTTGCTTGTTCTTCTGTTCCTTGTTCCTTGCTTCTTCTGTTCGATGTTCAGAAGTAGCGTTCAGGTCGCTGCAGCGCCCCGACCGCCCCGACCGCTATTCGATCGGTTTATAATCTTTGAATATTTTTACCGGTGTGCTTTCTGCCAGCGCCCGATATTGTTTCCATTTTCCATCAAAGAAGGCATTGGCTCTCTGCAGAACGGATGCTACTAAATTTTCGGCATCGGTCATTAATCTTTCTTCCTGTGGGCCGGGTACTACTTCTTTACCCATGATATAAGATCTCGCTTCGCCCAATACACTGTTTACCGTTACCTGAGGAATGTTTCCATAGCCTTGTTTTTCCTGGGGTACGCCGGTAAGTAATTCGCGAAGGGCTTTGATACTGTCGGCCATAGCTTTCCCGGTTTTGCGTAAGGTATCTGCCTGTTTCTGATCCATATCGCGGAGGTTGCCGTCTATCTTTTTAACGATATCATCTGCTTCCGTTAAACGTTCTGTTAGATCCACCAGTTTTAAAGTGCTTTTATCCATTCGTGCACTGGCTTTGCGAACCGCATCGCGTACTTCTTTTTTAAGTGGCGCATTGGGATCATCGTTTACAGTAACCATCATACTGTCTGAAAGGTCTCTGCCCAAACTAACCACCACTTTATAGGTACCGGGATCAACAGGCAATCCGCCGGGCTCATTGGCACCGGCACCACCACCACCTCTTCTTCCACCACCACCGCCGCCGCCACGGCCACCACCACCGGCAGAGCGGATCCCTTTTCCTTCCATACCCCAGTAGAAACGGTTAAAACCGGTATCGGCTTTGGCTCTCAGCATACGTACCTGGGTGTTATTGGCATCAAAAATTCTAACAGTTGCTGTATCAGCAATTTTGTTCTTACCCGTATCTGTTGCTGTTTTATTTACAAAGAAACTTAATGCAGCACCGGTTCTTCTGTTTTCTCCTTCATAACTGCCATAAGTGCTGTATTCGATACCAGCTGCCATTTTTATTCTTGCCTGATAAGATTGTGGTGCATCAAAAGCGGTTATTTTTTTGGAGAAGAGTTGGCCCTTATTAGCAGCGAGTTTGCGTAATGGGCGGATATCATCCAAAATCCATAGCGCTCTTCCAAAAGTGGCAATCACTAAATCTGCTTCTCTTTCCTGAATAGCCATATCGTAGGTAGATACGGAAGGATAGCCGTTTTTAAATTGCTGATAAGTAATGCCATTATCCAAACTAACCCATAAACCCTGCTCTGTTCCAACAAAGATCAGGTTGGGTTCTACGGGATCCTGTTGTAAACACAAAGCGTATCCGGTTACTTTCTTTTCATCAATAATTCTTGTCCATGTTTTTCCAAAATCGGTGGTGCGGAAAATATAGGGTTTCATATCGCCACGGCGATAATCATTGGCAATAATAAAAGCTTCACCGGCATTGTAGCGCGATGCACGAATCTGCGGAACCCATGCGCCTAAAGGCATTCCGGGAATTTTACCACGAAAATTGGTCCATGTTTTTCCGCCATCCTGGGTAAGCTGTACGTTGCCATCATCGGTTCCTGCCCAGATCACGCCTTTTTGTTTTGTTGATGGTTCGATACAAATAACCGTACAATAATTTTCTGCACCGGTAATATCAATTGAGATACCACCATTGGTACTCTGGTCAATTTTAGCACTATCATTAGTGGTAAGATCGGGCGAAATAACTTCCCATGATGCACCTTTATTAATACTCTTGTTTACAAACTGACTTCCAAAATAAATCGTGGCTTTATCAAACGGATCCTGCGCAATGGCAGCATTTCAGTTAAAACGCATACGGGTTTTCATATCGGGGCGAGGCGGACGTATGCTCCACTGCTCACCCGTTTTCATGTTATAGCGGTCTACACTTCCACCCTGACTCATAGAATATACCCAGTTAGGATCTTCTGCATCGGGTAATACTTCAAAACCATCACCACCATTTACACCCTGCCAGTAAGCGTTGCGGATACCGGTTCTGATCCATACATACGCAGGGCCGTGCCAGCTGCCATTATCCTGCAATCCACCCATTACATTGTAGGGTATTTGATTATCGGTATTGATATGATAGAATTGACCCAGTGGTAATTTCTCATCAAACTGCCAGGTTTTACCACGATCGCGTGTGATGCCGATACCGCCATCATTTCCATCAATGATAAAAGAAGGGTCATTGGGATTGATCCACCATGCATGGTGATCGGGGTGAATACCGTTATAAGGAATAACCGTGGTAGGAAAGGTTTTACCACCATCCTCACTCATCGTGATCATCTGGTTGATATTGTAAATACGGTTTTCATTTTTAGGATCTACAGCGATATCCTGAAAATAAAAAGCACGGTTGGTAACCACACCCGCTTCGCTGTTTACCAGCTGCCATTTCATACCGCCATCATCCGACCGGTATAAACCATTTTTGGTGGCTTCTACCATTGCATAAATTCTGTTAGGATCGTTTCTGCTGATGGTGATACCAATACGGCCATACTCACCCGCAGGGAGACCTTCTTCCTTACCTAATTTTTTAAATGTTTTTCCTGCATCATAGGTAACATACAAACCGCTGCCGCTGCCACCTCCTTTTAAGCTCCAGGGTGTGCGTTTGTGCTGGTACATATTTATCAGTAATTTATTGGGGTTGGCGGGGTCCATCACCATATCGCCCACACCGCTGGTATCGTTTGTATGTAAGATCAGTTTCCAGCTATCACCGCCATCGGTTGTTTTGTAAACGCCTCTTTCTGCATGCTCTGCAAAAGGGTTGCCCATTACACCTGCATACACCACATCCGGATGATTGGGATCGATGATAATGCGGTGAATATTACGTGTTTTTTGAAGGCCCATACATTTCCATGTTTTACCGCCATCCAGGCTTTTGTAGATCCCCTCGCCCAAACTCACCGAGTTACGCGGATTACCTTCGCCGGTACCTGCCCAAACCACACTGGGGTTGCTTTGTGTGATGGCCACAGAACCGATGTTAAGGATGGGTTGCTCATCAAACATGGGCGTCCAGCTGGCACCGCCATTTTCAGATTTCCATACACCGCCACTGGCTGTGCCAAGGAAAATAATGTCGGGGTTAGACCATACCGCGTCAATAGATGTAACACGGCCGCTCATGCCGGCAGGGCCAATGTTGCGGGGTTTTAGTGTTTTAAATTGTTTAGACAGATCAACCTGCTGCGACATAATGCTGCCGGCAATCATCATCAATAAGCCAAGAAGGGGAAGTTTTCTCATGGATAGTAGTTTGTTTGGAAGGTGGAAATTCTGAAATAAAAGGGCAACTTCCAAATAAACCAATTTACCACCCCTCTGCCTCTCTTTACCCCTCTGCCTGCGGCATCTCCCCTGGGAGGGGAGAGAGATTTTGTGGTTAAAAGATATTTAGAAATATTCCCTCCCCTTTCAGGGGAGGGCAGGGTGGGGTGTAACGGGAGAATGATATTTTTTATTTAAAAACAAGTCCAGAAAAGAACTCACAACTCCAAATCCAGCACCGTCTTCGGTGCCACTAAATAAACGGTTTGTAACCCCGCTTCTTCTGCTCCCACAATGTTTTTATAAGTATCGTCTATAAACAAAGTTTCTGCAGCAATCAGATTTTGTTCATCCAATATTTTTTGAAAGGACGCTGGGTAGGGTTTACGCATACCCATTTCGTGTGAGTAGTAGGCTTTAATAAAGTAAGTGTTGATCTCCTGCACACCTGTATCCTTCCGGAAGATCTCCAGAAAAGCGTCGTAATGAATTTGATTGGTGTTGGAGAAAAGAAACACTTTGTATTTTTTGCTGATGGCTTCCAGCCAATGAAGTCTCTCAACCGGAAAATCGAGTAGCATGGCGTTCCAGGCGGTTTTGATCTGTTCGTTTGAAAGCTGGCTGTTGGTAGCTTTACGGAAATTATTATAAAATTCTTCTGGAGATATTTTGCCTGTTTCCAATTGCTCAAAAAGATCGTTTACGAGGTGTTGGGTAAACATATTGGGGAACTGAGGAACGCCCAGATCAATAAATGCCTGCTCGGTTAGGTTATAATCGATGTTCATAAAAATACCGCCGAGGTCGAAGATGATGTTTTTGAGCAATTTGAAAATTTGAAAATTTGAAAATGTGGTAATGGGAAGAAAATAGTTTCTCTTTTACCTTACCATCTGACAACCAATAATCAGGCAAGTAATGACTTGATTTTCAAATTTTCAAATTTTCAAATTTTCAAAT
>CANBSW010000042.1 GCA_947372235.1 Chitinophagaceae bacterium
AAACAAAAGAAATCCTGTCAGAAAACGTGATTGAAAGAGAGGGTGCACAATCGGATCAACCTTATTTTTTATGAGTGTTGGTTAGGTGCAGTATGTACCCCCATGTTTAGCCATTTGACTCAATAAAATCAGATGATTTCACCACAAGAAGGGGTATGTATGCGTAGTATACATACCCCTTCTTGTGGGCTGCCACTTTTTTACTTGCGAAATGGTATTTTAAATATTGTTATGTTTTTGGCTATTTTCCTAACAAAATATGTATATTTGTTAGGTTTTTAGCTATAATCATAACAATATGGCAGGCATTCAGACACAAATCAAACAGAATCTAACCGAAAAGGAAGGACAAATCATCTTTCCTGACGATTATCTCCATCTCGGAAGTCCCGAGGCAGTGCATATGGCTTTATCTAGACTTGTCAAACAAAAGGAACTAACACGGTTGGCCAAAGGAATCTACCTGCGACAAAAAGTAGATATTAAACTGGGCCCGATAATGCCATCGATCGAAGAAATAGCCCTGGCTATTGCGAAAAAGGAGAATGTAATAATCCGACCCACAGGCGCCTATGCTCTGAACAAACTAGGAATATCGACCCAGATTCCAATGAAGGTTGTATTTCAAACAAATGGACAACCAAGATCAATCAAGATCGGAAAAGGAACACTGACATTTAAACAGACCACCCCCAAAATGTTAGGGGCTAAAAACGAACTGGTGTATTTGGTAATCCAGGCTCTACAAGAATTGGGGAAACTCGATGATGCGACTCAGGAAATCATATTCGAAAAGCTGCGGTATGCACTACGAAACGTTCCACGATCGGACATATTAGAAGATGCCAAATATGCACCGCAACGGGTTACACGCCAACTCTATTATCTCGCAACAATACTAGATCCCTATGAATAGTTTTTTACAATTCACGGAAGAGGAACGACGCATATTGATAACACAGGTCAGTACTAAACTGGGTCTGCCCGCTCAGGCCGTTGAAAAAGACTGGTGGGTCACACTTGTGTTGAAAGCATTATTCTCCCTTCCGATGGGGAAGCATTTTATCTTCAAAGGAGGAACCAGTTTAAGCAAAGGATGGAAACTGATCGAACGGTTTTCAGAAGACATCGATATTGCTCTATCACCTGAAGCATTTGGCAGAGTCTACGAGACTACGCCCAGTCACAGCTATATAAAAACACTAAAGAGAGAAGGTTGCGCATACACAAGTACCGTGATCCGTGAAGCATTGGAACAAGAACTTGCAAATATGGGCGTTCCCGCAGGAATGCTTAAGACTGAGGCAGAAGAAGTATTACCTACTATGCGTGATAAAGATCCCCAAACGTTGTATATACATTTTCATTCGCTGTTTGCGTCTGGCGGCTATATGCTCGATCCCGTCAAAGTGGAATTTGGCGTGCGTGCATTACGTGATCCGTTTTCCAAAGTGGAGATATTATCTATCCTCGGAGCGGAAACAGAAAGCCCTGCTTATAGCGAAACATCGTTTGAAGTCATGGCTGTAGAACCACGAAAAACATTCATGGAGAAGATGCTACTGCTTCATGAAAAATATGAAATAGGTCTTCAACCCGATGCTGGACAAAGACAATCGCGGCATCTGTATGACCTGCATAATATGACGCAGAAAGGGATCGCTGAACAGGTGATTGCAGATAAAGAATTGTACCAAACACTTCTGCAACATAGGGCGCATTATGTACGGCTCAAAGGAATTGACTATGATGCTTTACAATTGCAGACAATAAACTTTATTCCGCCGGAAAATCTGCTGGATTTTTTCAGGAATGATTATGATGTGATGCGTGAACAAATGATGTATGGTGATGTACCAGATTTTGATGCATTGTTGGCGTCATTAACTGATCTGCAGCAACAATTCCGACAGGGTAGGTAGATCGATGATAACAGCACCTGATAATAATAAATGCAATGATGTTGATTGGGTAGGCCATTTTTGGAGATGATCCTGGACGAATCGGGATCTGATGTACCCTCTATGTCATTTTTTACTTTTCTGAGAAATAGAATTTTATGGGCTGATAATATCACGAATTCTGCGTTTGCCTATCCAAAAAGGACGATTTGGATGTTCAAATGCACGATTTGTCAAAAAGTATGGACGAATTGCTTGTGTTCTGGGGCCATGAAATAGGTTATTTGTACTGTTCAATGTGACAGGTTGCGGCTCAATTTAGTATTGAGTGACAACTTACATTATTGAAAAACAACGATTTCTGCTGCCATATGATCACGACATCTACCAAAACTGCTGAAAGCACTATATATAAAGTGCCGCAAAAGACACAGGTCTTTCCTAAAAGCTTGTATTTAAAAATAATGGTGCTCCCGAATGCCAAAATCGCTCATTCCGTAAGTACATTTCTCAATTTTCCGACCATCGAAACTTTCAGAGCAAATCAATGTCAGGCTACCAAACTAGTTCGTTATTCTGCTTATTCTAAAATTTAAAATTGCTTGTATGCCACAAAATTTCCTAGTAACTAATTCTGCAAGAAAAGCGCGCATTAAACAGAGAAGTATAAAAAACATCTTTCTTCTGTTTTGTACCCTTTTAGCAATTAATAACATTGGGGCTCAAACATTGCCTGTTACTGGTGTTGTTACCACTCAAACAGGTGAACCGCTTGAAGGGGTTTCTATTTCGGCGGTTAGTGGTAACAAAGCGACTGTATCACTGGCTAATGGAAACTTTCAAATAAGTGTTCCTCCCAATAGCATATTACGGTTTTCTTATGTTGGATATATCACCAAGGAAATTAAGGTGGAAGCTACAACCACTAAGCTGTCTATACAGTTATTGACCAATAAAAATGAATTGGATGGGGTTGTGGTTGTGGGTTACGGAACAAGAAAAAAGTCTGATATAACCGGTGCCATCACTTCTGTTAGTGCTCAATCAATAAGAGATGTACCGGCTTCCAACCTTGCCGGAGCTTTACAAGGACAGGCTGCCGGTATTGATATTCGTAGAAGCGGTTCGGATGCTAAACCCGGTGCCACTCCAACCATCCTGATCCGAGGAGCAAGATCACTGAGTGCGTCAAATGCCCCTTTACTTGTTATTGACGGTATTCCTTTTAATGGTGGGATAAACGATATAAATCAGGATGATGTAAGCTCTGTTGAAATCCTGAAAGATGCTTCTTCAACGGCTATTTATGGTTCAAGAGGTGCAAATGGTGTAATCCTGATAACTACAAAAAAAGGAAGAACAGGAAAAGCTCAATTCACTTATAGTAATTATCTCGGTCAAACCCAAGTTGCCAAGCAGTTTTCGATGTACAATTCTGATGAATTTACGGTTTTTAAGAAGTGGGCAAATATTAACGCGAACCCGGGAAAGTACACAGGACTTGATGACCCTCTATTTTATACAAATGGTGTATTTGCACCGGAGGAAGTAACGGGTGTTAAGACAGGTCGTAACACAGACTGGCAAAGTTATATTTATAAAAAAGGAATCATGACCGATCATCAGATCGGTATATCAGGTGGTGCAGACAAAACACAATACGCCCTATCTGCGGGATATTTTAATCAAACGGGAATTTATGAAGGTCAAAGCTTTGAGCGGTATACCGTTAAAGCAAGTATTGACATGCAAGTAAGTAACGCCATTAAAATAGGTCTGAATTCTTTAAATACTTACTCCATTAGAAAAGGTGAAAATGCGAGTAATATGTTTTATGCGCTTCGTGCAAGTCCGCTTACTGCGCCTTACGATAGTGCAGGCAGATTGTTAAATGATTACATACCCGGAAGCTCAAATCAGGTATGGAATCCGCTGGGTGATATTTTGCCAGGTGCAGCTGTTGAAGACAGGACAAGATTTGGAACTTTTACAACCCTATATGCTGACGTAAACATTGCCCCAGGACTTAAATATCGCCTTAATACCGGAGCTGAAATAAGAAGCGAAAATTATGGTAATTTCTATGCAACAAAAACAAACTATAGAAGAGGCGCAGCAAATTCCGCATCAAACCGTACTGCGTTTGATGTGAGTTATACCCTTGAAAATATCCTTACATATGATAAGACCTTTGGTAATCATAAATTAAATTTTACAGGTTTATATAGTATACAGGACTTTAAATCAAAGACAAATCAGTTTGATTATACCAATATTGCTTTTGATCAACTTGCTTATTATAACCCTACCTATGGAGCAAACCTTGCCGGTAGGGGTACGGATCCCAAATGGAGTATTGTATCTTATATGGGCAGGTTAAATTATGGTTTTAGCAACAAGTATTTATTGACAGCTACCTTACGTTCAGACGGATCTTCCCGTTTGGCTCCTGGTAATAAATACCATGTGTTCCCTTCTGCAGCAGCTGCATGGAATATTACCAATGAATCTTTTATGAGCAAAATCCCGGTATTTAACAACTTGAAATTAAGGGCGAGCTATGGTACTGTTGGAAATACAGCGATTTCTCCTTATCAAACATTAGGTAGCTTATCATCAGTTACTTATAACTATGGTACAACCCTTTCTACAGGGGCGTATTTAACGAATGCAGGAAATAACAATTTAACCTGGGAATATACATCAACCGCGAATATTGGTTTAGACTTCGGGATTTTGAAAAACCGTATTTCTGGATCAATCGAGATATATAAACAGTTCACCAGTGATTTGCTGTTAGGGCAATCATTGCCAATTAGTTCGGGTATTCCTAATGCAACTGTTAAGAATATTGGTAAAACTGAAAACAAGGGTATTGAAGTAACACTAAGCACCATTAATATCCAGGGCAGGGACAGGAATGCTTTTAGCTGGACATCTGATTTCAATTTTTCGATCAACAGGGGAAAAATTACACAGCTTGCTACAGGTGTAACAAAGGATATTGGCAATGGATGGTTTTTAGGACAGCCGATTGGTTCTTACTATGATTATAGAAGATTAGGTATTTGGCAGAATACGCCTGGTGACTCAGCAGCTGCAAAAAGTTATGGTTTAAGTGTATCAGGTGTTACTTCAGTAATCGGAACGGTTAAAGTTGCTGATTTAAGCGGTGCTGCCGGAGTACCTGATGGCAAAATAGATGATACTTATGATAGAGAAATTATTGGGAACAGTGAACCAAGCTGGCAGGGTGGTATGACAAACAGATTTTCACTCAAAGGGTTTGATCTTACAGTAGTTGCTTATGCAAGAGTAGGGGGCATTATCAGCAGTGCTATTGAAGGAGGTAATGGTATCGCTACCTACGCAGGTACGTATAATAATCTCAGGGTAAATTATTGGACACCAACTAACGGAGAAGATAGGTTTCCAAAACCAAACACCAATCCTACGGGAACAGGTAGCTTGCCCAATTATTTGTCTACTTTAGGATATTACGATGGAAGTTATCTGAAAATAAGAGCCATCAGTCTTGGGTATAATTTTGCGCCAGCCGCAATACAAAAGTTAGGACTTCGATCATTGAGGGTATACTTCACTGCATCTGATCCATTCATTCTTTTTTCACCTTATGTTAAAGCGGGTGGTTTAGATCCGGAAACTGCCGGTACTCTTGGGATTGATACTCCACCACTCAGGTCATTCATGTTTGGTTTGAATGTTTCATTTTAATTATCTAAAAACTTATTTATGAAAAGAATACATATTTTATCCGCACTGTTCTTTCTTGGTTTATTGGCAGGTTGTAAAAAAAGTTTGATTGAAGATCCACAATCTATTTTAGTTCCTCAGAATTTAACTACCCCGGCGGGCTTGCAATTGGCACTTGATGCCTGTTATGCAGGCACACGTAACTTTTGGGGTGGACAGGATTATTTTTTTATGACCACGCTTGGCACCGATGAGTTTTACAGAGGAGGAGATGCGAATGCAGCCGCAGCTAATTATGCATTTACTACTGGGGAAAGTAGGGTAAATACCATCTGGAGAAACGCTTACATTTATATTAATTCCTGCAATGGAGTGATTGATAATGCACCTAATGTGAATCTTACACCAGCTGTAAGAAATCAAATGATTGGCGAAGCAAAGTTTTTGAGAGCTAATTATTATTTCAACTTGGTACAATCTTTTGGTGATGTTACCTTACTGAAAAATTTTGAAACAGAAGGCAGCACATCCGCCACCCGTAATCCTATTGCAGATATTTATGCCTTTATGATCCAGGATTTGAAAGATGCCATTACCGGTTTGCCTGCAAGTCCTAAAACAAGTGGTGTATTGCCAGGTAAAGCTACAGCTGCTGTTGCAAAACATCTTTTAGCAAAGATTTATTTAACAAGAGCAAGTTCAACTGCCAAGCAAGCGAATGACTATCTCGATGCTTATAACACTGCTAAAGATCTTATAACTACTGCGGCTGGTATAGGATTAAGCCTGCAGACAGATTTTTCAAAAATATTTGCTGAAGGAAATGAAGATAACAGCGAAGTGCTCTGGTCTGTGCAACATACAGCTAACCTTGCTTATAATGGTCCGGGCGCTGCCAGTGGTGCTACCGGAGATAATACTTTAAACTATCTGTTCATTGGTTATTATGAAAGAAAACCAGGATTGGTGCGTGATGTTTTTTACGGAAGACCCTTTAATCGAGCGGTACCAACCCCATGGTTACTGAATGTAGCATTTAAAGAAAGAACCAATGACTCCAGATACAGTAAAACATTCCAAACCGTTTGGTATGCAAACAACCCGGTTGCATCTGGTTATCCTGTATGGACAAGTCCTTTACCTGTGGGTGCTCCATCAAATGCCGTAGTTGGTAAAGCCAAATTTGGTGTGGGAGATACGGCTATTTATATGCCGGGTGTAGATGTTACCGATGCACAGATTAACGCAACCCGTTATTTATTGATGCCTCCGCGTAAGTATGATAATACACTTCAACCAACGCTGATAAAATATTTTGATACGAAACGAAGTACGCCGGATGTAGTGTCTATCAGACCGGTTATTGTTTATCGCTTGTCAGAAACATACCTAATTGCTGCAGAAGCTGCATTTATGGCTTCACTTCCTAATGAATCTGTTGCAATGTTTAATGTTGTACGAAGGAGAGCTGCATCAGATCCTGCAAATGTGGCTGCAATGGATATTAAGGTAAGTGACCTTTCGCAGGATTTTATTTTTGAAGAACGCTCAAGAGAACTTTGCGGAGAAAATATGAGGTGGTTTGATTTGGTAAGAACAGGTAAGCTTATCGAAAGAGTAAAATTATATAATACAGAAGCAGGGGCAAATATTACGGCTAAGCATATTTTGAGACCTATTCCGCAATCACAAATTGATGCAGTTTCAACAGGTACGCCATATCCTCAAAATCCAGGCTGGTAATGATAAAGGATGATGTCACGCTGCGAAGAATGAATAGGCAAGTGTTAGGAATTGTTCAGTTACTTGTTTTGCTCTTACCGGTAACACAAATTTTTGGACAGGAAACATACCTGCCAGAGCAAACAGATCGTTGGAAAATAAAGCCTGGTGGTTATATTGAATGGCAAATTAATAAGGAACTTCCTCACTTCGATCATATCGAAATGGACGGTGAGAAAGTTGCGCTTTGGATGCAGTATAGTGTTGACAGCTCTGCAAAGTCAAAGATATCCAGGACAATTATTTTTCCAACTTTCAGATTGCTCCCGGTAAGAACACTCGCACACATGATGTACAGTGTGGAAGATAGTGATCTGCCAAGGATCTTAATCAATGAACAGTTGCTGAAAGCTGGCGTATATAATGCAGTTGCAACAACTGACATGGATGAAAAAGCAACGAGTATCACTCAGCACGGCATTATGACGGTGGAAAGTGATATTGGCAAAGATGGCTTGAAATTAAAGCGGACATATTTTCCTTCTGTTGACAAGCCGGTTGCTATTGAAAAGCTTGTTTTCACCAATGGAGGGATGCAGGCGGTCAGAATTGAAATGGAATATTTATCCAGAGAATCCCGCCCCGCAATTGAACGAATAAATGCTGGTAACAGTAGTAACGTTAGTTATAGCAAAGTGTATAATATAGTCAAACCTGTTACAGAGTTTGCAAATGATGCGCCACCCAGTTTTTTTATTTCTACCATTAATGATGGTTTAAAAATTGTTCAGCCTGGTGATAGTGTAGTATTTGCAGTTACCTACCAGGCTGTAAGAAACGGAGAACGACCTATAGTTGTTAACACAAAAAATGAAGAGCAAAAAAGAAAGGATAGAGTTAATCAAATAATCTCCAGGCTTATTCTGGAAACACCCGATACCATTTTAAATACAAGTTTTGCTTTTGCAAAAATACGGGCAACAGAAAGTATTTATAAAACGAAGAGTGGGTATATGCATGGTCCGGGAGGTCTTAAATATTATGCTGCAATTTGGGCCAATGACCAAGCTGAATATGTTAATCCATTTTTCGGTTTCCTTGGTGATATGCTTGGAAACAAATCTGCCATGAATGCTTATCGGTTGTTTGCAGGTTATATGAATAAGGAATATAATCCAATCCCAAGTGCAATCGTAGCAGAAGGATCGGCAACCTGGACAGGTGCAGGTGATAGGGGAGATATGGCCATGATAGCTTATGGGGCAGGAAGATTTGCATTGGCCTATGGCAATGCAGATTCTGCGCGAATTTTATGGCCATTAATTGAATGGTGTCTTGAATATTGTAAACAAAAAGTAGATATAAACGGTGTTGTTTGG
Organism: Chitinophagaceae bacterium; assembly: GCA_947372235.1. Classification (GTDB taxonomy): domain Bacteria; phylum Bacteroidota; class Bacteroidia; order Chitinophagales; family Chitinophagaceae; genus Sediminibacterium. The sequence continues at coordinate 8,717 of CANBSW010000042.1, forward strand.
AGTAATAAAGATGAATTGGAAGGAAGATTTCCGGCAGGGAACGCTAACCTGAATACAAGCTCATTGTATTTTGATGCGTTACGTTCTGCTGTTATGTTGGGAAAACAATTAGGAAAGCCTGACGCTCAATTGAATCTTTATCAACAACAGGCAAAAGCTCTGCGAACTAATATTGAAAAATTCTTTGGAGCTACTGTTGAAGGCTTTAAAACATATCGCTATTATGAAGGCAATGATACTTTACGTGCATGGATAACAACTCCTTTGGTAATGGATATTTTTGAAAGAAAGGAAGGTACTATTGCCGCTTTATTTTCCTCAAGATTATGGACTGAAAATGGACTCGCCACACTTGCAGGTAACAAAATATTTTGGGATCGTTCTACATTATATGGACTTCGAGGAGCTTTTGCTGCCGGAGAAACAGAAAAAGCATTGCGCTTCCTTACCTATTATTCAAAAAGAAGGCTATTGGGCGAACATGTACCTTATCCTGTTGAAGCTTATCCAGAAGGTAACCAGCGACACTTGTCTGCAGAAAGTGGATTATACTGCCGTATTTATACAGAAGGATTGTTCGGGATGCGTCCAACCGGATTTAATTCATTCACAATAACACCGCATTTACCTGCGAAATGGGATCAGATGGCACTGCGAAATATAAATGCTTTTCAAAATCAGTTCGATATTGAAGTATCACGTATCGATAAAAATAAAGTGCTGATTAAGATTGGTAAAAATGGCAGCACAAAAAGTTATGCTATTGAGGATGGGGCAAGTCAGGAAATCCAATTATAGAATCGAATTATGAAAAGCTGGTATTTAGTCATCATTTTTTGTTTAGTGACAATTGCAGGTTTTAGTCAAAAGCCAGGGTATTCTCTCATACCGTCTAATCCATCAACTGCTCCTGATTATTTTTGTACCTGGAATATACAGGGCTATACCTCAGATTACACCTCTTCGGTGAATATGCGAAAAGAAATGAAAGAGTCTAACATCTTTGGTGCTGGAAAATATCAGGGTTGGAGTAAAATGTTTTCGCGATTACATAAAGACCTTTACCTGGTATTAGATGATGCATGGGATACACCACTTGAAAACGGGGATAAAAATTATTATGGAAGTTTAATTCCTGATGAAACTCGTTTCCCATCAATAAAAGATTTGTTACCCGAACTAAGGCTGTCTTCACTGTCACTAAAAACAAAACAATCCGGTTGGAAAGGACTGGGTCTTTGGATATGTGCACAACAGGCACCCAATAATATAACTGAAGATAGCGTTGCTTATTGGACAGAGCGGCTTACATGGATGCATAAAGCAGGAATTAACTATTGGAAAGTTGACTGGGGCAAAAATTCAAAAAGTGCAGCATGGAGAACATGGCTTACACAACTAGCTAAGCAAGTTGCTCCTGGTATTATTATTGAGCAAGCGATGACACCATCTGTATTGGCAACGGCAGACGTATATCGGACATACGATGTAGAAAATATAATCGCAGTACCGCATACCATTGATCGCATTGCAAAACTGCTTTCTTATTTACCAAAAGGTGAAGCGGTGAGTATCATTAACTGCGAAGATGAACCTTATATTGCTGCAGGAACAGGATCTTCAATCGGCATCATGCGGCATGAGTTTAATGGAAATCTGCCGAAAGGAAAACAGGACCATGCTTTTCCACCAGTTGGACGAGATTTAAAAAGCAGACTGGATGAAGTGGTGCGTTGTATAATGTGGCATAGGATTGCTTTACCATTCGGGATTAATAAAACAGAGATCTATATCGATACAGTACAATTGCATGATTACTGGTTAATGCAAAATGATGAGACCTGGGTAAAAGATCATGTGGCAGGATTCAAAAATGCATGGCAGGCACCAGCAATCATAAGTAGAGGACTTGTTAAGCCAACCGTTACTTTACAAAATGGTGACACACTAAAACCTTATATCCTGACATCGCAGTATCCTAATGGAGCCATTGCAATCGCTTCAATAGGCCGCACCATCGGACGGGCATACCTGACGCCTCGTGCGGATGTTGTATTGAAAGTTACGAAAAACGATCAACCTTTCGGAATCTTCGGATACTATAACAGCCTTACTATCGAGGTTGATCAGTTAACAGCTTTCAATAAAATTTTAGCACAGGATCTTGCTGGTAACATTCTTACAGATATTACCGAGCAGATCATCCGCAAAGGAAACAGTTTCACTATACCAGGATCTTTGATTGACAGGATAGGTCTTGCTGCTGCCTCCAAAGATGATAAATCGGAACCAGGACTGGTATTAATATTTAAAAAATGAGTGCAGCCAATATTTGAAAACAGTAGCTTACTTTGGCCATAAAACCAATACACTGAAAGGTAATTGAATAGTTTATAGTCCTGATAAATCATAGCATATGAAACGCTTTATATTATTTCTCCATTTTCTTACTGCTTGTGCGATCACTCAAATAGTTGATGGACAGGATATACAAGTACGTGGTAAAATAAGCGTTTATATTCATCCCGATGAGACCGGACCCGTGAGAAGGGCCGTTACAGATTTGCTAAGAGATCTCAATACAGTTTTTGGAGAGCCATCTTCTCTGGTGAACAAAATGCCTGCAACCGGGCCGGTAATAATTGTGGCAACAGGAAACCGTTATAAGGGAAATTGGCCATCAGTAAATGGATGGGAGGCACATCAATTATATGCTGATAAAGGAAAAATTATTCTCAACGGTGCCGATGTGCGGGGAACGATCTATGCTGTTTACTCATTCAGTGAAATGATGCTGGGCGTCAAGCCACTCTGGTTCTGGACAGCTGAAAAACCAGCACACAAAGACAAGGTTCTGATAAAAGCAAACTTCCGAAAAGTGGTTGCATCTCCTTATGTGAAATACCGCACATGGCTACCCAATGATACTGATTTGTTAGGTCCCTGGCAAAAACTTTCCAAGGAAAATTATGAAGTATTTTATGAAACAATGCTCCGCCTAAAACTCAATACCCTTGAAGGAATAAGTGCGGATAAAGAAAGCTTTAACCCGCCATTTCCAGCCGGTAAGGATGCGACAATCGCGCAAGAAAGAGGTATGTTGAATACAGGTCATCATCTGAATATATTAGGTTCTACCTATACCTATTGGGATGATTATTGGAAGAATGTCAGGCACCTGCCAGAACCTGCACTTACGATTGCGAACAAAGAGGCATTACGGGATTACTGGAGTTACCATATTGACGTATCAACCAAGAATAACCTGGAAGTGATATGGCTTGTTGGCTTTAGAGGCAACCGTGATATTCCCTTCTGGGAATTTTTCCCCGATGCACCCGCTGACGCTAAAAGCCGGGCAAAGGTCATAGAAGAAATGATCAACTTGCAGATCAGTTTGCTGAAAGAAAAGCTCAATGACCCACATCCTCAGATGCGACTTACCTTATATAATGAAATGTCAAACCTGGTTGCTGATGGATTATTACAGTTACCGAAAGAACCGTCTTTGATCTTGAATTTTGTTGCAGCACGCCGTGATCATTTTCCTGCACAGGATATTCGCACGCATTCATTTTCAGGTGAACCTACCGGTTATTACATGAATTTTCAATTCACTTCTACTGGCTCACACATGGCGCAAGCAGAAGGCCCTCGGAAAATGGAGCAGAATTTTCGAATGGTGGATAGCCTGAGTGGAAAAAAGATGATCTTTTCAGTTGTGAATGCGGGTAACATGCGCGAACACCTGCTAGAGTTATCTGCCAATGCCGATTTGTTATGGAATTTTAATTCATTTAATGCCCATTCATTTCTCAGATCATTCAGCAATCAATATTTTGGCACTGAATCCGGGCAACAAATTGCCCAGTTGTATGAAGATTTTTTCAACTCATATTGGCAACAGAAAAAAGGAGATTTGCCGGGTTTCGAGCGGCAGTATCTTTTTCAAGATCTGCGTTATGCCAGATCGTTTGAAATGTTGCTGAGTGATTTAGAAAAAGGTAAATACACAACCAGCCCATTAGATAATAATCCCCTTGATGATCCGAGCAAAGGAAGCGTTGGTTATTTCCGTGTGGTTCCAACTGATAACGGGGTAAGTAATCAATTGGAAGCCTTAATAAAAGGTACCAATGCGAGTATAGCAAAGCTTGAAAAAATTACGACAAAAGCAGATCAATTGTATCCGAAACTTCTGGAAGGAAAAATTTTCTTTGACGACAACCTTCGGGGCCAGGCTTACCTGATGCTGCATCTGAACAGATCACTCAATTATTTGGTTCTGGCCTATCAAAGCAAGGATGATCAAAAGGCAAAACGCCAGCTCGTTCAGGAAAGTTTACAGGAATTTCATGCTGCGCAACAACGGCTGACAGAATCTGAACATCCACCTTTCAACGGCTGGTATGCCAGCGAGACAAAGTTTGGGATGAAAAGCATTGAACAGCGACTCAGCAGTTTTTATGATACACTCAAATAAGTAAATCTTTATCGAAAATATTTTTGCCGATGCATTCACTACTATTAAATCGAAGACAATTTCTGCAATCAATAGTTTTCGTATGCTGTCTGCTATCATTCGCCGGAAAGTCATTTGCCCAAGCACCGGTGTATGATGTTAAAAAATATGGAGCAAAGGGTGACGGGATAAACATTGATACCAAATCTATCGACAGTGCAATTAATGCAGCGAGTGCGGCAGGTGGCGGAACAGTATGGTTTCCTGCCGGAGATTATTTATCCGTAACCATTCATCTCAAAAGTAGTGTGGCTCTATACATTGATCAGGGTGCAACAATCGTTGCTGCAACTCCTAGTGAAACAGTACAATATGATCTCCCTGAAAAAAGTGAGAATGATCTGTATCAGGATTTTGGTCACAGCTATTTCCATAACAGTTTAATAGTAGGAGAGAACCTGCACGATATTTCTATTACAGGTCCGGGACGTATTTGGGGGAAAGGCCTGACAAGAGAAGATCTTAAAGAGAAAAATCCTGGCACTGCCAATAAAGCACTCAGCTTAAAACGTTGCCGCAATGTGATTTTAAAAGACTTTACCATTTTTTACGGAGGTTGGTTTGGCTTTCTGCTGACAGCTGTTGATAATGCTACCATTGACAACATTAAAATGGATACTAACCGTGATGGTATTGATCTGATTTCAAGTAAGAATGTTCATATCTCTAATTGTAGTATCAATGCGCCCGGAGATGATGCTATTGTATTAAAAAGCGACTATGCACTAAACTCTCCTCGTGCAACGGAGAATATTACTATTACAAGCTGCCAGGTTTCTGGTTATGATGAGGGCACATTTTTAGACGGAACTTTTCTGAAAACTGGCAGGAAGAATCCAACCGGCCGAATTAAATTCGGTACAGAATCAAACGGTGGTTTTAAAAATATAGCTATTACCAATTGCGTATTCGATCATTGTCGGGGCTTAGCTCTTGAAACTGTTGATGGTGCAGTGTTGGAAGATATTACAATCAGTAATATCACCATGAGAGATATTACCAATGCACCTCTGTTTATCAGGCTTGGTGCCCGACAGCGTGGCCCCGAAGGTTCTCCCTTCAGTAAATTACGCCGCGTGTTGATTAGCAATATCATTGCTTTTGATGTTACTGGGGAGCAGGCTGCAATCATAAGCGGCATTCCGGGTCATGACATTGAGGACCTGACACTAAACAATATCCATTTCTATTTTAAAGGCGGTGGTACAAAAGAACAAGTGGGTATTGTGCCGCCTTTGATCGATAGTTACCCCGATCCAAACAGGTTTGGTATCACACCTGCTTACGGATTTTTTATCAGGAACGTTACAGATTTAAAGATGAGTGATGTGGAAGTAAGCTATCTAAAAGAAGATCTTCGACCTGCATTTTACCTCGATCATATTGACGGAGCGGACTTTCAGCATGTATGGGCTAAAAACACAAAATGTTCGCCGGTATTTAAACTTAACCAGGTAAAAAACTTTACATTGTTTAACAGTGCTCAACTATCCAATATAAAACTGTCACAGGTGGATAAAAAGGAATGGTAATGTTAGACTGCTTCTATATTTACTTTAAAGAAAAACTTAATTATCACTGCAAACTATTTAGCATTGATACTGTTGTTTTTTAAAGCCTGAATATATTGAATAGGAGATTTACCATATTCTTTTTTAAAGACCCTTGAAAAGTTTGATCCGCTTTGCATGCCCACCCTGTCAGCCACTTCATTCATTGAGACTTCTTCCTGAACCATTATCTGGATAGATTTTTTTAGACGGATCGTTCTGATAAATTCTGCTACTGATTGATCTGTGATACTTTTGATCTTTTGATAAAGCTTGGTTCGGCTGAGATATAGTTTCTCACAAAGGAAATCAACATCCAGGTCGGAGTTTTGAATGTTCTCTTCAATCAAGCTCAAAAGTGTATTGAAAAATTCTTTGTCTTTTTCCGAATGAACAAGTTCTATAGCATCTGTAAGATAATTGCCGGCATATCGTTGCTTCAGCTTCTTATCCTGTTCAAAAATATTATGAATAGTTAATAACAACAGATCAGTACTCAAAGGCTTGGCAAAATAATAATCAGCTCCTGATTCCAAACCTTCTATCTGATTTTCTACTGTTTCTTTAGCTGATAGAATAATAAATGGAACATGGCTGGTTTCAAAGGATTCTTTTATCCGCTTACAAAATTCTATTCCATTCATGCCGGGCATCATCACATCACTTATTATCAAATCCGGAACATTTTCGGTTGCAAGTTGAAGCCCCGAATTTCCATCGTGTGCTTCATAAATAAAATAGTCTTTTTTTAATTCCTGTTTTAAGAACAAACGTAATTCCTGGTTATCTTCCACCAGCAGAATTTTCTTGTTCATTTTTGCCAATGCAGGAAGTTGATCACTATGATCCCCGGAAAGAGGTAATGCTATCTCATGGTCAATCGCTTCCAGTTCGGTTTCTGTTGCTGGTGTTGAAATCAATTTTTCCGATGGGTGATAATTTTCTTCGCCCAAAGGAATGCCGATAATTATTTCCGTCCCCTTGTATCTCTCGCTGTGCACATAAATATCTCCTCTGTGTAATTGGGTCAGACTCTTAACCAATGCGAGGCCAACTCCAGACCCTAAGTGATCATTACTGACACGGTAATACCGGTCAAAAATCCTTGAAATGGAATCTTGTGAAATACCGATCCCGGTGTCCGCCACACAAAAATACAGGTACTTTTTTGCCCGGTCTTTCTCATTTAATAATTCAAATCCGGAGTCGTACAACGGTTTTTTCGTAGATAAATCTGAGAAGATCTCAAGCGATACATGTCCTCCCTCATCTGTATATTTGAAAGCATTATTCAACAGGTTGAACAGGATTTTTTCAAGCACCTTTGGATCAAAAGGGCCAATGATCGATTCTTTATTTGCATTTCCTGTATGGTCTATCAGTTCAAAAGAAATATGCTTGCTGGTTGCCATATTTTCAAATTCACCCGCAATGTCTGAGCAAAACTGATTGATCATTAATGGCTGCACATGCAACTTTATTACGCTGTCGGCAACTTTTCTTAAATTCATCAGTTCACTGATCAGGTTTATCAATCTCCTGGTGTTTCTATACATCAGTTGGTAAGAATTATCCAGAACAGCACTTTTGTTGTGTCGTATCAGATTTTCCAACGGCCCTAATATCAGATTTAGTGGAGTGCGGAAATCATGAGAAACATTTGTAAAGAAGGTTAACTGCTGTTGATAAAGTTCTTCCCGTTCTTTATGTAATTCTTCCTTCTTTTTTTCGTTGATCGCACGAACCTCAAGTTCCCGCTTTAGGCGGTACCATCTTGCCTGATAAATGTATATTCCTGATAACGCAGATAGAATTAATAATGCATAAATTATTTTGGCCAACAGGGACTTCCACCACGGCGGAGTAATTGTAATATGGGCTTCTGCACTGGTTTTGCTCCAGATCCCATCATTATTCGTTGCCTCTACGATAAAAGTGTAGGTTATATAATCGAGATTATTATAAGCAGCATTCGGATTTTTTCCATCTGTGTATTTCCAGTCTTTGTCAAACCCTACAAGCTTATAGCGATACCTGCACTTTAATGGATTGGCGAAATGCATGGAAGAAAAGGAGATAACAATGTTATTCTGCAGGTAACTGAATGTCAGATCTTTTGCATAACTTATTGACTCAGGCATATAATCTTTCGCAGAATCACCATATCCGGGTTTTTGATTATTGATCAAGATATCTGTCAGCACAGGTCTGGCCTCAATAGGGTTTGCTTTAATCTGATCTGGATAAAAATAATTAAGTCCTTTGATCCCTCCGAAATACAATTTTCCATCTTCTCCTTTATAAGAAGATCCTATTTTAAAACTGTTTCCCTGTAAACCATCATTTTTATCATACTTGATTAATGTTCCTGTTTCAGGGTTTAATGATTCCAGCCCGTTGCCTCCCATCCAGATATTACCACTGTCATCAATTTCTAAATTTTCGACATCGTTAAATACGCCGTATTCACCTGCAAATGTTTTAATGTTGAAGGAGTCCGTACCTGGCTGTAACCAAAGGCGGTTTAAGCCGCCACCTATCGTTCCGATCCAGTATACGCTTTCACTCTGCCTGGTAATTGGCCCTGCATAATCAGAACTCAAACTGCTGCCCTTACTCGCAACACCATAACTTAATGTTTTGCTGATATTACCTTCCTTGTCTATTGTATACTGCTTAACGCCATAGGTGCTGGAAACAAATAAGCGGGGACTTTTTTTATCAGCGTACAAAAAATGTCCTTCGTCATAATATTTGACATGGTAAACATTGCTTTTATCCTTCCATATCACGCCGAATTTTTTTCTAAGATTCCCAAACCATATGTTTCCGAAACAATCTTTTACAATTGAACCAATGGAATGCGTTGGAAATGTTTCATAACCAGGCGGTTTCCAGATTCCTTTGCCATCATTACGCAGAATTTCTATTCCATTTACACTACCGATCCAGAGATTATGATCGTCATCGGTTACCAGTGCTGTTATTTTATCACTTTTTAACCTTAACGGAGAATTATAAGTATTAAAATATTGAAACTTTTGCGTCTTTACATTATAACGATTCAGTCCATTGGTCGTAGTACCGATCCAAAGATTATCTCCATCCTCCAGCACAGAACGGATATGATTACCGGACAAAGTATTGGGCAATTCAGGATCATGCTGCAGCGTATAAAAGAGCTTTTCATTTAAGTCACAATAATTGACACCGCCTCCAAACGTACAAATCCATAAACATTCTGTCCGATCGACAAAAAGCCTCGCCATTGAATTTGAGTTTAGGTTACGCGAGGAACGTTTGCTATCGAAGGCGGTGATACTATTTGAAGTGATATCAAGTCTTAAGAGATCAGCATTTGTTATGATCCAGTAATCGGTTTTATTTCCTTCCACAATGCCTTTAATGCAATTGGTACCTTTATAATCGTACAGCTTATCGACGGCCAAGGTTTTGCTGTCAGGCAAATGCGCTGACAAGGTGTTTTGATTAACAAGAAATATTTTGTTACAACTGGCTGTAAGCAGGTTATAGTGCCTGTCAAAATATACAGCAGAAAAAGCTTGAGCAGGTATATCTCCCAGATCATATTGCCTGAATTTTCTGTTTTTATCTAAGGTCCACAATCCATTATTGCTTGATAGATAGACTACACCGTTTGGATCAAGTGCCATGTCAGAAAACTGTACCCCATCCGGTAAGTTTAACCTTTGTTCTTCAACTGCATTTTCTTTCAGTAGAAATAATTTGATTTGCCCGCCCGTAAGACCATATAAAAATTGACCTGCAGGTTTAATCAGTTTATCGAAAGTGATATGGATCTTCTGGCGATCATCAAAATCTGTGTACTTCTCTGTCCGTGCATTAAAACGCTGAAGTCCGTTTTCAGTACCCAGCCATATATTACCTGCCTCATCCGGGCAAATAGATCTGATCCTGTTTTTTAGCGCATTAATGGAAGGAACATTACTGTTATAATATTTTTTAACTGAATACCCATCGTATCTATTTAAACCAAATAGGGTTCCTGCCCAGATAAAGCCTTGTTTGTCCTGTGCAATATCATACACATCTGTATGTGATAATCCTTCGTCAACGGTCAGGTATTGGAATTTATAAGGAAATTGCTGCGCTATTAGATCATTGCTGCATGGGTGCATGAACCATAGTAGCAGGCACAGTATCTTCACAAACCATATTTTATTCAATCGGGACAATTTTATGGCATTCATTTCTGCCTACAATATCCTTTTAAACCCCGGTTTTGGCTTAAAAACTTGTGAAAACGTTTTCGGCTGCTTTTTTGGTAAAAGAGTTATTTGAAAACCTGGTGCAAATCGAATTATCAGTTACCAAAAACGATGGATAAACCGGTTCGATTCTCGTTCGGTCGACGATCCGTCATATCGAACCGTTTTCATAAAAAAATAAGGACCGAATCCTATGAAACTCTTTGTTAGTAAGTGTTTCATAGGGTTCGGTCAAAAAAGAGAATTAAGTGTACAGGTATTTTACAAAAAAAAAGGGAGCAGCGAAGTGATTGAGCTGAAACTCAATCACAGCAAACATTACAGGAGAAAGCATAAAAAAAGGAAAGGTTATATTAACCTTTCCTTAACAGTTGCCCGACCTGGATTCGAACCAAGACAAACTGCACCAAAAACAGTCGTACTACCATTATACTATCAGGCAATCCTTACAATTACAGCTATAAAAACTGCGATTGGGCTGCAAAAATAGGGTTGCACTCCAATTGTTCCAAATTTTTTAAGTGCTTTTCTGTTAATTAAGCCTGATCTTCCTTCTCTTTCAATGATTTAATAAGGTCCAGCGCCTCAGCTACCACATCACACATAATAGTTATCAGTGATCCTTGTTTGGCATTATCGTAGGCAAACATGATCGCCTCCTTTTCGTTATAAATGATGGTTATCGGAACATCCCTTGTTTTTGTTTCGTTGATCCCTTCCACCAAAAGATTCACGATCTCTTCGGCACTGCGGCCACGGAGATGTTTGTCCTGACGTATGATGATCTCATCAAAAGCACGTCCCGAGATCCGGCCCAGTTCGCGGATATCATCATCCCGCCTGTCGCCGGTACCGCTTATAATGCCCACTTTAGGCGATCCATCCATCTTATGGATAAAATCACATAAAAATTCCAGTCCGGCAGGGTTATGCGCAAAATCTACCAGAAATTTAAAATGTTTGAACTCAAACAGGTTTAACCTTCCCGGTGTTTGCGATGGGGAGGGAACAAAAGTGCTCAAAGCCGTACGTATATCCTCAATGGTAATGTCTTTAAACAAATAAGTAGCCAGCATGGCAGGCAAAGTATTCATTACATTATGCAAAGCCTTACCTCCATAGGTAATCGGGATCTCACTTACTTTCATCACCCTTATTTTCCAGGTTCCTTTCAGGATAGATACATAACCATTTTCATAAACAGCAGCATAACCGCCCTGTTTGCAATGTTTCTGTATTCGCGGATTATTCTCATCCATACTGAAATAAGCCACATTACAGGTTAAGCCCTGGTGCATGCCATACACAAGATCATCTTCTGCATTTAAAATGGCAAACCCATGGTTAAAAGTGGTTTCCGGTATTACTGCTTTGGCACGTGCCATTTGTTCAATGCTGTCAATACCTCCTAATCCTAAATGATCGGCAGTTACATTGGTTACAATGCTTACATCGCAGTTTTGAAAAGCGAGGCCGGCTTTCAGCAATCCGCCACGTGCACATTCCAACACAGCAAAATCTACTGTAGGATCGCGAAGTACAAATTTGGCGCTCAGCGGACCCGTACAATCTCCCTTCATCATCATCTGGTTCTGAATATATACACCGTCACTGGTGGTATAACCTACTTTTCGTCCGGCTGTTTTGCAGATATGAGCGGTTAATCTTGTGGTAGTTGTTTTGCCATTCGTTCCCGTGATAGCAATGATCGGAATCCTTCCATCCGATCCTTTGGGGAATAACATATTGATTACAGGCTCGGCCACATTTCTTGCCAATCCTTCTGCCGGTTCAATATGCATTCGAAAACCGGGAGCTGCATTTACTTCCAGCACGGCACCGCCATTTTCATAGATAGGAGTGCGTAAATCAGCGGCCATTATATCGATACCACAAATATCCAGTCCGATAATTTTGGCGATTCTTTCGGCAAGAAAAATATTTACCGGATGTACTTCATCTGTAACATCAGTTGATGTGCCGCCGGTACTTAGGTTGGCGGTGGTTTTTAGTAATACCAATTCACCTTTGGGTGGGATGGTTTCTAAAGTATATCCTATATCATCCAGCATTTTCTGACTTGACTGATCGATGGTGATCTGTGTTAATACTTTCTCATGTCCATAACCTCTTCTCGGATCTTTATTCGTTTCATCAACCAGCCATTGAATGGTATGTTCACCATCACCCAAAACAGAAGCGGGCGTTCTTAATGCAGCACATACAAATTTGTAATTGATCACCAATACCCTGAAATCTACACCGGTAATAAATTTTTCAACTATCACACTGCGGCTATACGTTTTTGCAGATTCAAAAGCTTTCAATGCCTGTTCCCAGGTAGTAATATTGGTGGTGTTGCCTTTTCCATGGTTACCATCAATGGGTTTGATCACCAAAGGGAAAGGATATTTTGCCAACGCTTCTTTTAAGCCTTCTTCTGTTCGAACAACCGTTCCTCCCGGAACGGGTATTTCTGCGGATTGTAATAAGTTTTTGGTTTCTTCTTTATCACCGGCAATATCAACGGCAATATTACTGGTAGTACTAGCAATGGTTGCGCGGATTCTTTTCTGGTGAACGCCATAACCCAATTGCACAAGGCTTTGCCCATTCAGCCTGATATAAGGGATACCGCGTTTGGCAGCTTCTTCCACTATTGAGCCGGTTGATGGCCCCAAACGTGTGTCTTCCCTGATCTCTCTTAACTGCTGTATATCTTCTGTAAGATCGTACACAACCCCATCAACCAATGCCTGCGAAATTCTTACAGCCGCTTTGGCTGCATATACTCCCGCATCTTCTTCCATATAGTTAAACACCACATAATACTCACCTGTTTTTCCTGTGCCACGGGTGCGGCCAAAACCACAATCCATACCCGCTAATGTTTGTATTTCTAAAGCAATGTGTTCGATCACATGTCCCATCCAGGTTCCTTCTTTCACCCTTTCAAAAAAACCGCCGGGTGTGCCCACACTGCAACGATGTGCATACATGGATGGGAACTGGGCTTCCAGTCTTTCTAAAAATCCGTCGATCTCATTGGTAGGGCGAAGTTCCAGTTCTTCCAGGTTCAGCTTCATTTGTATCAGCTGCGAACGGCGTACACTCCAGTAATTGGGTCCGCGTAATATTTTGATTTCTTCAATTTTCATAGTGTACGATTAATATATCCCGGTAAAATAGACGGATGATGAATATATCAAATTTTCGGGTAAGGCGTATCAAAGCAAATACTTATTTTGAACAGTGGCATTGGTTTCACGCAAAAATGCAAAGTAAGCTAAGGCGCCAGAGATTTCTTTGCCTCTTTGCATACTTTGCCTCTTTGCGTGAAAAAAATCTCAAACTCTAACAATCCCTTATTTTTGTTGTGAATGAATTTAGTAACATGAGTATTCCCAAAGGAAAGCTGATCGCCATTGGTGGCGCAGAGGACAAAGGCACCGACTTTGAAAAAAGTGCGGTATACCGCGATAACCTTAATTTTTTTGAATTGGGCATTCTCCGCCGGATTGTGGAAGAAGCGGGTGGAACTGCTGCACGTATTGAGGTGATCACAACTGCTTCCACCATTCCTTATGAAGTAGGAGAGAACTACCTGAATGCATTTGGCAAGATTGGTTGTACGGATATTGGCGTGATTCATATCCGCAACAGGGAAGATGCCATGAATGAAGAATACATTCAGCGCATTGGTCGCTGCGCGGGTGTGATGTTTAGCGGCGGCAACCAATTGCGGCTGACGGCAATTTTTGGCGGCACTAAGTTTTTAGACATTATTAAGAAGAGATATTCTCAGGAAAATTTTGTGATCGCCGGAACTTCTGCCGGTGCCATGGCCATGAGCAGCACCATGATCTATGAAGGCAATGCCACAAGGGCGCATTTAAAAGGGGAAGTAAAAATTACTACCGGTCTGGGTTTTATGGATCAGGTAATATTTGATTCTCATTTTGAAAAGCGCGGCCGTTTTGCAAGATTGGTGCACGCCGTTTCGGCCAATCCTTCCTGTATTGGTATTGGATTGGGAGAAGATACAGGTATGTTGATTACGGAAGGCAATCGCATGGAAGCCATTGGCAGTGGACTGGTAATTATTGTAGACGGACATGAAGTGCGGCACACCAATATGGCCGATATTCCCGAAGGAAATCCCTTAAGTATTGAAAATTTAAAAGTACATTTTTGTGCAAAAGGAAATGGTTATCTTGTTAAAGAAAGGGCATTTGTAGAACTGATGGGTGCATCTGCAACGCCGTTGATGACGGATGTGTATTAGGTATGCAGCAAGCCATTAGCTGTTAGCCGCAAGCTTGCAGCTCATAACTAGCTCTTAAAATTAAATTCTTAAACGATTGTATATGGCCAACAAACTTATTTTACTAGCAGTTTTCATCGCAAGCATGATCCTTATGTCTTTCAATTATAATAAAAAGAAAAAAGTTGTTTTCTTCGGTGACTCGATAACGCAGGCAGGTATACGCCCCGGAGGTTATATCAAACTAATGGATTCATTACTGGCACAGGAAGGTGTAACCGGTGATTATGAGCTGGTAGGTGCCGGAATTGGCGGTGATAAAATATATGATCTCTATTTACGAATGGAAGAAGATGTATTAAAGCAAAGCCCAGATATAGTAGTGATCTATGTTGGTGTAAACGATGTATGGCACAAAGCATCCAGCGGTACAGGAACCGATTATCCTAAGTTTGGGAAATTCTATGAGGCGGTTGTAAAAAAATTACAGGCTGCCGGTATTAAAGTAATTGTTTGCACACCTGCGGTGATAGGAGAAAAAACAGATAACTCAAATCAACAGGATGGTGACCTGAATTTTTACAGCAACTGGATCCGTTCTTACACTCAAAAAAATAATATTCCATTGGTTGATTTACGTGCGGGATTTATTCAATACAATTTGAAAAATAATCCTCAAAATAAAGAGTCGGGTATTCTCACAACAGACCGCGTACACTTAACGCATGAAGGGAATTTATTTGTTGCCGAGGAAATGTGGAAGGTGATTAAGGCAGTGAAATAGTTAAAAATTAATAGTTAATAGTAGTATCAAACTGCGCCTTTGCGTGCATTTAAAAACTCTTTGTTGCAAACAGATTAATTATGAAAAAATTATTTTTCTTCTTTCTCATACTACTATCTTTTCAAAATGCACGGTCACAAAAAAACGTAGTGAAGAAAAAAGATATTCATATTTATATTCTCGCAGGCCAGTCAAACATGGCCGGCAGGGGAACCGTTGAAGCGATTGATACCATAACAAATCCACATATCTGGATGTTAAACAAGGATACACAATGGGTGCCCGCCAAAGAGCCTTTGCATTTTGATAAACCCAAAGTAGCAGGTGTTGGTCCCGGTTTTGCGTTTGCCAATGTGATGTCGAAAGCCGATCCCAAAGCAATGATCTACCTGATACCCTGCGCTGTTGGCGGAACAAGGATTGATTTGTGGACACCCGGCGCCTACGATAGCGCCACCAAAACACATCCTTACGATGATGCGATGAAAAGAATTAAAAAAGCAATGCCCGCCGGCGAATTAAAAGGAATTATTTGGCACCAGGGAGAAAGTGATTGTAACCCCGCTATGAGTGCAGGTTATGAAATCAAACTAAAAGAATTGATCCAGCGATTCAGAACAGAATTAAAGAAACCCAATTTGCCCTTCGTGCTGGGAGAAATTGCTCATTTCAGAACAACAGAAAACAAAGACAAAACCATTGTAAACCAGGCAATCAAAACAGTAGCTTATACCTTTCCTAATTGCGGATATGTAGAAACCAAAGGCATGCAACACCGCGGAGATACACTGCATTTCAACAGCCCCTCAGCCAGAGAAATAGGCAAACGCTACGCAGCCGCCATGATATCCATAAAAAAATAGTTCCATCGTAAGATGGAACTATTTTCATTTCCTTTCTAATTCTAAAAATCCCCCAAAATCCCGGTTCAGACAGCCTTCACCAAATAATAATTCTTCTTCCCCTTCTGCACCAACAAATATGTATCCTTCAATAAATCACTGCTTTCAATTTGTGTTTTTTCAACAGAAACTTTCGCTTTATTCAAACCTAATCCACCTGCCTGCAACATTTTTCTTGCTTCACCTTTGCTGGGAAAGATTTGTGTATCCGCTAAAAAACTAACTATCTCATAACCCGCTTCCACACTGGCTTTTGATACTTCAATAGCAGGCACGCCTTCCATCACCTGTAACAATTGTTCTTCACTCAAACTTTGTAAAATTTCTGTTGTAGCATTACCAAATAAGATCTCAGATGCTTTAACGGCAAATTCATAATCGGCACGGCTATGCACAAAGCAGGTAACTTCTTCAGCAAGCTTTTTCTGTAAGGCCCTTTCATGTGGTGCTGCTTCCTGTTGAATTAATAATACTTCAATTTCTTCTTTGGATAAAAGCGTAAATATCCTGATCCATTTCTTCGCATCCTCATCACTCGCATTTAACCAGAACTGGTAAAATTGGTAGGGAGATGTTTTTTTTGCATCTAACCAGATATTTCCTTTTTCTGTTTTACCAAATTTTCCGCCATCAGCTTTTGTAATCAACGGGCAGGTAAAGGCAAAAGCTTCTCCTCCTGCTTTGCGGCGAATCAATTCAGTACCCGTAACAATATTCCCCCACTGGTCACTGCCACCCATTTGCAGTTTGCAGTTTTTATTTTGGTACAGCCAGTAAAAATCATAACCCTGCACCAACTGGTAAGTGAATTCAGTAAAACTCATACCTGTTTCACCATCCAATCTTTTCTTCACACTGTCTTTCGACATCATATAATTCACCGTGATATGCTTACCCACATCACGAATAAAATTCAAAAAGCTAAAATCTTTGAACCAATCATAATTGTTCACCATTTCAGCGGCATTGGCTTTACCATCGGTGAAATCTAAAAACTTGGCCAACTGGTTACGAACACCTGCCTGGTTAAACTGCAATATTTCTTCACTCAATAAATTTCTTTCTTCACTTTTTCCACTCGGATCGCCCACCATACCCGTAGCGCCGCCAACCAATGCATAAGGTTTATGACCTGCTTTTTGTAAATGAACCAATAATAAAATCGGTACCAGGCTGCCAATATGCAAACTGTCTGATGTGGGATCAAAACCTATATATCCGGAAACCATTTCCTTTTGCAAAAGTTCTGCGGTACCCGGCATAATGTCCTGAATCATGCCCCTCCACTGTAATTCTTCGATCAATGTCATCTTTGTTGCTGTTTGGGCAAAAGTAAGGAATCGTGAGACGTGAGTCGTCAGTCGTGAGTGAATGGTCCATTCAATTATCAGTTTAATACTCACGATTCACGACTCACGTCTCACGTTTCCACTATTTTTGCCTCATGAAAACAGTTGGCGACGGCACCCGTGCTTTAAATTTCCTGATAGATACCCTGATCATTTTTGCACTGGCTTATTTCAGTTTTGGCGGATGGAACTGGTATGTAATGTATTGGGAATACAAACCGCATAATTTCGGCTGGTTCTTTTTTGGGATTGCATTTCTATATTATGTATTATTTGAAGGTCTGTTCGCCCGCACACCAGGAAAATGGTTCACTTTTTCTAAAGTGGTGAATATGAACGGGGGAAAGGCTTCTTTTTTTGCCATTCTTTTCCGCAGCCTTATCCGTTTAACACTGATAGATCTGTTCTTCATCCCCATCATCGGAAAACCTTTGCACGATCATTTTAGTAAAACCACTTTGATAGAATCCTGATTCCTTTTCCCTAAATCGGAAGGCCTGCTAATACCCATAGCTTACTTTTGCAACCTTATTTACTTCGTACATCGTACCTCATAACCCGAACTTACCCATGGCTAAAATAGCGATCAATATTGCAACCGGCAGTTTACAACAGGCAGAAATGATTGTGGGGATTGATCTGGGAACTACCAATAGTCTTGTAGCCATTATTCACCCCGAAAGCAAACAACCAATTGCTTTAAAAGAACATAACAGCAGCAGCCTTGTACCCAGTATCATTCACTTCGATCCTTTGGGTAATCCGGTAGTGGGAGAGGAAGCCAAACAATACTTGGAAACTGATCCTCAAAATACCATCTTTAGCGCCAAACGTTTGATGGGCAAGAGTTATAAAGACATCAAAGAGAATGCTAATTTCTTTACTTATAAAGTGATCGATGATGATACAGACAGTTTGGTGAAAGTGCAGGTTGGCGATAAGTTTTATTCACCCATTGATCTCTCTTCCTTCATTTTAAAAGAACTCAAACAAAGAGCAGAACATATTTTAAAAACGCCTGTTACAAAAGCGGTCATCACAGTGCCAGCCTATTTTAACGATGCGCAACGACAGGCCACAAGAGATGCCGGTAAACTGGCAGGATTAGATGTAATGCGTATTGTAAATGAACCAACCGCAGCAAGTCTTGCATATGGTTTAGGTTTGCGAAAAGACGAAGAAAAAACAATCGCAGTGTATGATCTCGGTGGGGGTACATTCGATATCTCAATATTGCATATCAATAACGGAATTTTTGAAGTGTTGAGCACCAACGGAAACACCTATCTCGGTGGAGATGATCTTGACAGAACCATCGTTCAATATTGGATGAATGAATCAGGTATTACTTCCGATGATTTGAATGTAAACAAAGAATTATCACAGGGCTTACGTTTACGTGCCGAAGAAGCTAAAAAACATTTAAGCAGCAACGATTCTTTCAGTGTTGATTGGAATGGTGATACATTGGCCATTACCAAAGCAACATTTGAATCACTCCTCAAACCATTGATCGATCAAACGATTGCTTCCTGTAAAAGTGCTTTGGCTGATGCTAAATTAACCGCAGAAAATATTGATACAATTGTGATGGTAGGCGGCAGCACACGCGTTCCGGCAGTTAAAGAAGCCGTTAGTGCTTTCTTTGGTAAGCCTGTAAATGATTCTGTAAATCCGGATGAAGTAGTTGCATTAGGCGCTGCTGTTCAGGCTGATATTCTTGCAGGCAATAACAAAGATTTTTTATTGCTTGATATCACACCACTTAGTCTTGGTATAGAAACCATGGGCGGTTTAATGGATACACTCATTCCACGCAACGCAAAAATTCCAACCAAAGTTGGCCGACAATACACAACACACAAAGACGGACAAAGTGATATGCGTATCTCCGTTTTTCAAGGTGAACGTGACCTTGTAAAAGACAATCGCAAACTCGCCGAATTCAGCCTCAAAGGAATTCCCGGAATGCCCGCAGGCTTACCCAAAGTAGAAGTGAGTTTTTTAATTAATGCTGATGGGATACTGGTTGTAAAAGCCAAAGAACTCCGCAGCGGTGTTGAACAGGAAATTGAAGTAAAACCTCAATACGGATTAACAGATGATGAGGTTGAAAAAATGCTAATGGACAGCATCACCCACGCCAAAGACGATATGCAAACCCGTGCCCTGGTAGAAGCACGCACAGAAGGCGAACAGATTCTCAGCGTAACAGAAAAATTCGTTTCAAAAAATGCACCCCTTCTTGAAAAAGAGGAACTGATGGCAACGGCCTCTGCAATGCAGGCTTTGCAATTGGCATTAACCATGGATGATAAAGATCTGATCCATTCAAAAATAGAAGAGCTCAACGAAATCAGTCGCCCCTTTGCCGAAAGAGCGATGGATGCTGCGGTTAGCGGAGCTTTAAAAGGGAAATCGATCACGGAATAATTATGATGTAAAACGTCATTGCGAGGAACGAAGCAATCTGTGCTACAGAAATTTAACAATCGTGCGAAAATCAGAGAGGGAACCCGCTTTGTTATACCAACTCCGCAGCGGGCACAATCCACAGATTGCTTCGCGAAGCTCGCAATGACGCCTTACGCCTCACGCCTCACGACTCACGATTTCCATCCTCCGCTGCACATATTTCCCCAAAATATCAAACTCAATATTCACAATTGTATCAATGATAACCTGATGAATATTTGTATGCTCATAAGTATATGGGATCACAGCAATTGTAAAATTATCCTTCCCAACATTAAAACAAGTTAAACTCGTTCCATTCATTGCAATAGACCCTTTCTCAATCACTAAATGGGCAAATGCTTCCGGAAAACGGAAACTATATTCCCAACTGCCGGACAATTCTTTTCTGTCAATACAAATAGCCGTTGTATCCACATGCCCCTGAACAATGTGGCCATCCAAACGGCCATTCATCAGCATACATCTTTCTATATTTACTTCTGTACCTGCTTCCCAAACACCTAAAGCTGTTTTTTTCAGGGTTTCTTCAATGGCGGTCACACAATGGCTGTTTTCCCCCAAAGTTTCCACCGTAAGGCATACGCCGTTATGGCTCACACTCTGGTCTACTTTTAATTCATGGGAGATAGGAGACTGGATCCAAAAGCTCCTATTTGTCCCGGTTTCCACCACAGACAATACTTTTCCGGTACATTCTATAATTCCTGTAAACATGAATGCAAGGTAATTCCTATTACTGAATTCCTTTTTTTACCTAAAAAACAACCTTAAACTTTACACATTAAACCCAAAACTTGAATTTCGTTTGGAACTTTCAAATCAAATCCTATCTTTGCAATCCTAAAAAACACCTGAGGAGGTATAATAGCTATGCTTATCATCGATTCAAAAGATTGTGAAAACATCGACAAGGCGCTCAAAAAGTACAAGAAGA
>CANBSW010000043.1 GCA_947372235.1 Chitinophagaceae bacterium
GGCAATAACACCTTCAGTCATGGTGTCGCTTAAACGGGGCATTAAGATCGCTTCAGCCATAGTACAATTGCTCTTTTAAATGAGCCGTGAAATTACAGTAAAAAATCACTGATTTCGCAGATTTGGGATATGATTGATATGATTTTCTACAAATAGCGGAATCATATATCTAAAATCATTCGGTTCTAAGATCATATTGCCCCTGAACCAAATGTTATCAAGTTAAAAATATTTCACACAAAGAAAATTCTAATAATGACCCTGCCAGATGGGTCATTTTAAGATAGACTTAGAAAAACTCCACCAACGGGTTCAATCCGCAAAATCATACACCAAATCATACAAATCTGAGATCCTATTGCCCCTGTGCCAAGCTATACGCCTTCTTATCTCCCCATTTATTCAATAATTCTGTTGAGCAGATCTTGAAATCCTGGGCCAGTCGCTTGTATAGTTCTACAATATCTACCTGGGTTACCGGTGCATCGCCAATACTTTCAAAGCGGCAGGCGTATTGGTTTACGAGGTTTGTAAAGGATGATCCGGTTGGCCAAACCTGGGTTCCGCGGTTACTGATGGTTACTAATTTGAAGATATTCAGGGTATGTTTCAGGCTTTTTTCAGCAATTACGCTGGGCTGTTCATTGCTTTCAATAAAAAGATCTACTCCAACAATGCGCTCCTGCTGACTTTCAACGCTCTCGAGCATTGGATAATCGTCCAATTTAAAAAGTGTAGGGGTAGCCGGCTGGTTAGGCATATATGGTTTAGGATTATGTGCCGGTTCTTTTCCAAAGTTGCCAATGATGGCATTTGCAAAATCAGTGGTACTGAGGGATGGGATGGATCTATCGCCAAAATCTCCTGTATGTACACTGCTTTCCAAAGTATATAACAGCGCATTTTCGATCATGATGGCGGCTTCCATTAAACCAAGGTGACGAAGCATTCCTATACCACTTAACAAAAGGGCGGTTGGGTTAGCGATATTTTTACCGGCAATATCAGGTGCCGTTCCGTGAACCGCTTCGAAAATGCAAATATGGTCGCCAATATTGGCTGAGGGGGCAAAACCCAGTCCACCAACCAATCCGGCACAAAGATCACTTACAATATCGCCCTGTAAATTAGTTAACACCACCACATCAAACAGATCCGGCCTGCTTACCAGTTTCATACAGAGATCATCTACAATTACATCATCTGCTTTCAATTCAGGATATTCCTTGGCTATTTCATAAAATACATCCAGAAACAAACCATCTGTCAGTTTCATGATATTGGCTTTGTGGCCGCAGGTAATACGTTTGGTGCCTTTCTTTTTGGCCATTTCAAACGCATATTTGATCACCTGAATACTTCCGGGGCGGGTAATAAAACGGCGGCTGAGGGCCACATCATGGGTAAGCATGTGCTCAATACCACCATACGTATCTTCTATGTTCTCTCGAACAATAGTGATATCGATAGGAATTCCTGCTTTGCTAAACACCGTATCTACCCCATGTAAGGTTTGAAAAGTTCTTTTGTTGGCATATGTGTTCCATGTTTTACGGGCCGTAACGTTCACACTCTTAACACCTTTACCTTTGGGCGTTTCCATCGGACCTTTGAAAAGAATACCGAGCGATTCGATGGTTTGTTGTGCATCAGGTGTCATTCCGTTGCTGTAGCCTTTGTCGAAAACCCATTTTCCCATATCTACAAAATCATACTCCAACGGCACTTTGGCGGCTTTAAAAACCGATAAAACCGCTTCCATAATTTCCGGGCCGATACCATCTCCGTTTGCTACAGCAATTTTTGTCATAATTCATTATTTTCTGAGTGCAAAATTAAGGCATCCCGTCCATAGTCTATGGTACATGGGCCATAGACTATAGACTAATTTTCACAATGTTTCTTTCAAACAATTCCCTATTTTTACTAAAAGCAAGCCTAAACCAATGGTATCAAAAATTTCAGAGGGTGTTGAGATCAGTGTAGAGACCTTTTATCAGGCCGACTACAGCAACCCCATGAATAGTGAATACATGTTTGCTTACCGCATTACCATTGAAAACCACAACAGTTTTACCATTCAGTTGAAACGCCGTCAATGGTATATTTTCGACAGTAATGGTGAACACCGTGAAGTAGAAGGTGAAGGTGTGGTGGGAGTACAACCCGTATTAAAACCCGGAGAAAATTATACCTACGTTAGCGGCTGCAACCTGCGCACCGAAATGGGAAAAATGCATGGTACTTACCAGATGCAGAATGAGAATAGTAAACAATTGTTCTCCGTAAATATCCCCGCTTTTGAGATGATCGTTCCTACCAAAATGAATTAGATTTTTTTAATTGCACAAATTCTTTTTTTGAAACACATAGGGACATAGGTTAAAGCAAAGGGCATATAGGATTACTACTATGTGAACTTTTTCCTAACCTATGTCCCTATGTGTTTCAAAAAAACACTACTTCGGTTTGTATTTCGCCTCATCAAAAATTTGCTTGGCTGGTGTTTTCATTAACTTTTCAGGGGAGATCTCTTTTTGTTTTTCTACCCATTTATTTACAATCTGTCTACCAACAAACTGGCCAATATTTCCGGGGGAAGCTTCGCCCAATGCAGCTGTATTTGGCCCATCATTCATATAATCGCGGGTAGCGTTGGGATCGTTGTTATACAACAGATCATTCTGTACAAAAAAACTCCAGATCGTTTTTTCACTTTCGTAACAACCATCCAATTGTTTTTGTGAGTAGCCAGTTTTAATACTATCCGGTGTATCAGGCATCAGGAGATCCAGTAAATACTGGCGTTTGCCGGCTTCTACCATTTGTTCTACCAAAGGTTTTCCATCTGTTTTTAAAGGATAGAGATCATCAATAATATTCTTGATGCAATTCACTGATATATATTCCGGCTCAAATCTTCTTGAAACAAATAGCGGATACATCTGCTGGCCCTGCTCACTTAAATACAAAGGATAATCTTTTCCCAAATACACCTGCAAGCCCACTGCTAAAGAATTTGGGGTAATGATATTTCCATAGCTATTGATGGGACCAATAAACGTGACCAGCTTTATTGGCAATTTATACGATGGAAAATAATAATGAACAAACTGCAATCCTTTTTTTACCGCGGCTTCTATCGGTGTGAAATCTTTGATCTTTCCTTCTGCAGTTTTATACATATTCTGATAACTGCCAATAAAACTCCGCACATCTTTTTCTGCACTATCCGGCGATGATCCAAGAATATTGAATAAAAAATCCTGCGTAAATCCAGGATGCTTTGTGTTTAATGCCTGAAGACTTGTGTTGAGATGCATTGTATCCAATGCAAAAAAATCTTTTTCAAATCTTTCTGTCTGCAAGCTTACCTGTACCCCCGAAACATCGGGAACCTTACGTGTAGATTTACAGGCTGTTACAGAAAGTATACAAAGGGCTACTACCAGTTTTTTCATACACGAATTAACGCAATGGTTTGGAATGATTTTGTTAATCCTGTAAAATACTGCCGATTCACAATTATTTCTGAAATTTGCGTATGAAGATATTTTTAGCGCAACAGAATTATCATATCGGCAATTTTGAAAGCAACACGAAAAAGATCATCCGGGCCATCAGGGATGCCAAGGCACAGGGTGGCGACCTGATCCTCTTCAGCGAAATGTGTGTGAGCGGTTACCCCGCAAGGGATTTTGTGGAGTTCAATGATTTTATTAATAAATGTTATGATGCGGTTAACCTGATCAAAGAAGAAGCCGATACCATTGGTGTTCTGATTGGCAGCCCGGCAAGAAATACACAGCACAAAGGAAAAGGTCTTTTTAACGCCGCATTCTTTCTATACGAAAAAGAGATCAAAGCCGAGATCCATAAAACCTTATTACCTACCTATGATGTGTTTGACGAGTACCGTTATTTTGAACCTGCATTTGAATGGCAGGTTGTTCCCTTCAAAGGAAAAAAATTAGCCATTACCATTTGTGAAGATATCTGGAACCTTGGTGATAATCCGTTGTACAGAATTTGTCCGATGGACAAACTAATGGATCAGCAGCCAGATCTCATGCTCAATATCAGCGCATCGCCATTTGATTATACACATGATGAGGACCGTAAATCAGTGATCAAAGCGAATGTATTGAAATACAAAATTCCCATGTTCTACTGCAATGCAATCGGCAGTCAGACAGAAGTTGTATTTGATGGCGCATCGCTCATATTTGATAAACATGCCAATCTCTGCAAAGCATTTCCCCTATTTGAAGAAGCGTTGGATAGTGTGGTATTATTAGATGATGGAACGATTGATGCACCGATCATTGAACCTGCCAGCCGTGTACCCGATAAAGAATTAAACCCCGCCACCTTAGAGCCCGAATTAAATATTGCTCAGGTGTATGATGCTTTACTACTGGGCATCCGTGATTATTTTGGTAAGATGGGATTTACCAAAGCCATCATTGGCTCTTCGGGTGGAATTGATTCGGCTGTAACCCTTGCCATTGCCTGCGATGCCTTGGGGAAAGAAAATGTGCGGGCTATTTTAATGCCATCCCCTTATTCAACCGATCATTCTGTAAATGATGCGGTGGACTTGAGTAAAAATCTGGGCAACCCTTATGATATCATCCGCATCAATGATGTGTATGAATCTTTTATTGCAACACTCAAACCGGTGTTCAACGATCTTCCTTTTTCACTGGCGGAAGAAAATATTCAAAGCCGCAGCCGCGGAAATTTACTGATGGCCATCGCTAACAAATTCGGGTATATTTTGCTCAATACTTCCAACAAAAGCGAACTATCAACAGGTTATGGAACTTTGTATGGAGATATGGCCGGAGGATTGGGCGTATTAGGCGATTGTTACAAACTGCAGGTGTATGCTTTAGCAAAATATATCAATCGTAACAAAGAAATCATTCCCAACAATATCATCACCAAACCCCCAAGTGCAGAATTAAGACCCAACCAAAAAGACAGCGACAGTTTACCCGATTACGAAGTACTCGATCAGGTGCTGTACCAATACATAGAAAAACGTTTAGGGCCCGACGAAATAAAAGCACAGGGATTTGATACCGCACTGGTTGACCGCACTTTAAAAATGGTAAACAACAACGAATACAAGCGCAACCAGTTTTGCCCCATCATCAGAATTTCACCAAAAGCATTTGGGGTGGGAAGAAGGGTGCCCATCGTGGGAAAATATCTTTCTTAAGTACAAAGTTAGAGGTACGAGGTACGAACAAAAAAACACTTCGCGTACCTCGAACCTCATACTTACCTAATCATGTACAATCATTACCGGTACATGAATATGAAACGCCATTTGTTTGGTATGACTTCTTGTAAACAGGCTTTCCAGTAATCCATGTTTTTTAGGAATGGTGATTACCAGGTTGATATCATGATCCTGTACAAAGCCGTTAATGGCATCCATGAAATCTTTATTGTCTAAGAAATGAAATTCCGGATCACAATCATGCAACAATGTGCCCAGCATTTTACTTTCAAAAGGAATATCACTATCGGCGGCCGTTACATGGTGATCGATATTCAGCACATGCAATTTGGCACCGGTTTGTTTTAGTAAATCTTTGATGGGTTCCACCGGAGTTGTTTCCAGTACTGCCTTAAAATCGCAGGCAAGTAATACCTGGCGAATATTGGAGAATTTAGATTCCGTTGGAACAATGATCACAGGAACTGTACTATGTCTGGAAACATTCAATGTATTGCTTCCAATCAATGTTTCTTCCAAAGCACCACCGCCGGTAATACCCATCACTACTAATCCTGAACCTGTTTTGGCACACACTTCATCAAGCCCGTTATTAAGCAAAGCATATTCACTGTAGATTTCTATCTCGCATGTTTTTGGGCAAAATGCCTGTAATACCAGTTTGCATTTTTTCAATAACACCGTACTGTCTTCTTTCAATTGTCCTTCATCCAGTAACTGAACTGCCGGAATCATAGCTAATGGATCTACCATCATGGGTGCCTGGTATGCATTGAATAGGATGAGTTTTGGAGCGCCGGTTTGTTTGGCAAGTTCTAAAGCATACCGTGCTGCATTCTGCGCTGTGGTAGAAAAATCGGTAGGTACTAAAATGTTTTTCATGAAGGGTAAATTGTACCCTAAAGTTATTTCTACCTTTTACCAATAACTATGATATTGGTCATATCAAAACATAAAGTTGCCACAGAATACACAGATTACCACAGAAAAAAATCTGTGTTCGTCTGTGAAATCTGTGGCAAAAAACAGAAAGCAAAAGCCCCGCAAAATTTGCGGGGCCTGCATTTCTCATGTTTATTTCCTTATTCCTGTTACAAGTTTTCGATGATGCCTGCAATACCTTGTCCACCGCCCACACAGGCTGATACCATTCCGTATTTTTTATTCAGTCGTTTCATATCATTCAAAATCTGAACGGTTAATTTGCAACCGGTACAACCCAGCGGATGCCCCAAAGCAATGGCACCTCCATTGATGTTTACGATATCAGGGTTCAATCCCAACTCACGAATTACCGCGAGTGATTGCGATGCAAAAGCTTCGTTCAGTTCTATCAGATCTATATCATTCAAGCTCATATTGGCCTGTTTCAAAACCTTTGGTATCGCCGCAACCGGACCAATCCCCATGATTCTTGGATGAACACCGGCAGATGCACAGTTAACCAATCGGCCAATTGGTTTCAATCCCAGTTCCACCACCATTCTTTCGCTCATCACCAACGCAAAAGCAGCACCATCACTGGTTTGAGATGAGTTCCCGGCAGTAACACTTCCACCCAAAGCAAATGCAGGTTTGAGTTTGGCCAGTGCTTCAACATTCGTATCGGCACGAACGCCTTCATCAGTATCCACAATGTAAGAACGGGTTGCTTTTTTACCCTTTTCATTCACATAAGTTTCTTCAACCGTGATAGGAATGATTCCGCTTTTAAAATGGCCGTTTTGAATGGCATTCATCGCTTTCTGGTGTGAGTTATATGCGAATAAATCCTGATCTTCTCTGCTAACATTAAATTCTTTGGCAACTGCTTCAGCTGTTAGCCCCATACTTAAATAGTAATCAGGTTCATCTTTCGCAATGGAATAAGCAGGCACTGTTTTCCAACCCGCTGTTGGTACCAAACTCATACTTTCGGTTCCACCGGCAATAATACAATCTGCCATCCCTGTTCTGATTTTGGCGGTAGCAATGGCTATACTTTCCAATCCGCTGGCACAGTAACGGTTAATGGTAAAACCTGCCACATCAATACCCAATGCACGGGCAGAAATAATTCTGCCAAATTGCAAACCCTGTTCAGCCTCAGGTACTGCATTTCCTACAATCACATCATCCACTCTTTTGGTATCAAGTTGCGGAACCGAAGCCACCAGTGCTTTAATTACGTCAACAGCCAAATCATCCGGACGATAAAACCGGAACCCACCCTTTTTACTCTTTGCCACCGCGGTACGGTAACCGGCTACTATATAAGCTTCCTGCATAACAAGCGATTTTTACCTATCAAATGTAGGAAAAATTAGAATAAAAGTTGTTTATGCAACTAATATTTCGTGAGGCTACCCACCCCGCCCATCGCTAAGCCGCTTGGGCACCCTTCCCTACTTCGTGGGGAGGGGAAACTGTTTTCCATCTTTTAACCATTTTTACTTCTTTAACTAATTTTACTAACTCACGACTGACGCCTCACGACTCACGAAAACCCCGTCTCCCTTATCTTCGCACCATGATCTATCCCCTTATCCGCGAACTGCTGTTCTGTTTTCCGCCGGAAGATGTTCATTATTTTTCGATGAATATGCTGAAAACCGGTTGCAGTATTGGCTCGGTTAAATCATTATTAAAGAACAATTTTAGCTTTTCAGGTGATGAATTGCAAAAAGAAGTTTTTGGTCTTTCTTTTCAAAACCCTGTTGGTTTAGGTGCCGGCTTTGATAAAAATGCACTGTATTTAAATGAACTGGAAGTATTGGGCTTTGGATTTGTAGAGATAGGAACCGTAACTCCAAAACCGCAGCCGGGAAATGATAAACCCCGCTTATTCCGTTTACCGGCAGATAAAGCATTGATCAACAGAATGGGCTTTAATAACGACGGCGTGTCTGTAATTAAAAGCAGGCTTGTTGATTGGAATTCAACATTCAACATTCAACATTCAAAATTGATTGTGGGTGGAAATATTGGTAAAAACAAAATCACCCCTAACGAAGATGCCTGGAAGGACTATGTGATTTGTTTTGATGAATTGTTTGATTGTGTGGATTATTTTGTGGTGAATGTGAGCTCGCCAAATACACCCGGGCTTAGAGAATTGCAGGAAAAAGATTCCTTGAAAAAAATTCTATCCGAATTGCAGAACCGTAACCATGCAAATGCAAATCAGAAACCATTGCTTTTAAAAATTGCGCCTGATCTCACTCGTGAGCAACTGGATGACATTGTTGATCTTTCTTTTGAAATACAATTGAGTGGTTTAGTAGCAGCCAATACAACTGTTTCGCGAGCACAACTCCAAACTCCAAACTCCAAACTCCAAACTATTGGAGCGGGTGGGTTGAGTGGTAAACCTGTGAGGGAAAGATCAACAGAAATAGTTCAATATCTTGCCGAACAAACGAAAAATAAAATTCCCATCATTGCAAGTGGTGGCATTTTTACAGGTGAAGATGCCTCAGAAAAAATAAATGCTGGCGCTTCATTGGTGCAAGTGTGGACGGGTTTCGTATACGAAGGGCCATCGATTGTAAAAAACATCTGCAAACATCTTACACTGTAATATTTTTTTTGAATGTTGAATTTTAAATGTTGAATATTCTTTTCATTTAACACGCAACATTTAAAATTTAAAATAAAAAACCGAGTTGAACCAAAAATCACAACCCCTCCATGGAAACATTATTTACAAGTGAAAATCTGATCAGCTTTATTGTTCTGGTAGTTTTGGAAATTGTGTTGGGTATTGATAATGTGATTTTTGTAAGTATCATCATGAACCGTTTGCCCAAAGTTTTACAGCCCAAGGCAAGGCTCACCTGGATGATCACCGGTATGATCTCAAGAAGTATTTTATTGTTTGGGTTGAGTTGGTTACTCTCACAAAAAGGAATTGCATTGTTTAGTCTGTTTGGAAAAGATTTTGATCTGGCCAGCCTTGTTATGATAGTTGGAGGTTTATTCCTGATATATAAAACCGTAAAAGAAATTCACCACAAACTGGAAGGTGAAGCTGATATTGCAGCTGGTATTAAAAACAAACCATTAACTTTTGGCAATGCAGTTGTTCAGATCATATTGATTGATATGGTATTTAGTTTCGATAGCATCATAACTGCAGGCGGAACAGCAAAAAGACTGGAAGTAATGATCAGTGCTGTTATTATTGCAATGATTATTATGTTTTTATTCAGCCCAAAAATCTCTGCCTTCATACACAAACACCCAACACTAAAAATGCTGGCATTATCCTTTTTAGTGATGATCGGTTTTGTATTACTGGTAGAAGGCTGGGACAGTCAGGGCACTCATGAATTGCATTTAAAGAACTACGTGTATTTTGCGATGGCTTTTTCTTTTCTGGTGGAAATGTTAAACATGCGGATGCTCAAAAAATCTGCACGGCCGGTTGAATTGAGGGAGCCGTTTTTGAAGGAGGAGGAAGAAAGCCAATCTGATCTGGCAAAGTAAAACAGAAGCAAACCTTTCTCATATTACCCAATCAATGATTTCTGCAAGTTACAACCATAGCATCGATCTCTGGATAGAAGCGTTGACTGAATATAGTTTTATACAATTATGTATAAGTCCTTCTCCCGAACAATGGTCGTTGGGGCAATTATATATTCACCTGATCAACGATACTCAATTCTATTTGGATCAAATGCAGGTTTGTGTCTCTAATAATGAAAATATAAATGAGGTCCCCAGTGAAGCTGCTAAGAAAATGTTTCTTGCGAATGAATTTCCGGATATACAAATTGAAGGGGCACCGGGCAATGCAACGATTCCTCAACCGAATAATAAAGAAGTGTTGTTGAATAATTTATTGAGATTAAAAATAGCATTACAATCTATCGAAAAAACAATTTTGCTAAGCCTGAATAAAGGAAAAACCAGACACCCCGGATTAGGGTATTTTACTGCTGCAGAATGGTTACAATTTGCTGATATGCATTTCCGACATCACTTGCTACAGAAGAAAAGGATCGATGATTTTATTTTCAATAATTTTTTACCATAGATTTCACAGATTAACACAGATTATTTAAAAAATCTCAATAAAAATCTGTGCATCTGTGGCGAATATCCTTTCTTCCAAACCTACAACCTAATTTACTTACCATACGCTACAATCTAAAAGCCCTGTTAAAGTAATCGTTTTTCTGTCTTCACTGCGCAACCATTAAATAATTACTTGTAAAAGTGAAAATAATGAATTTACTTTGAATTTCAAAGTACTTTTATGGATGAAAAAAATGTACATCTCGACACCCTTCAGGACATCAAACAGATGATGGAAAAAAGCAGTCGCTTTATCAGCCTAAGCGGATTAAGCGGGATTGGCGCGGGCATTTGCGCACTGGGCGGGGCTTTCTTTATATTCCGGATGATGGTATCGGAAAGGGCCAGGGGCGCAGATTACAGGCAACTTGCATTTGAAACCGGCAGCGAAGTACAACAAAGCTTACTGTTGATTGGCGGACTCACTTTTATTGCAGCCTTACTGGTAGCGTTTGTGTTTACCTATCTGCGAAGCAACAATACCGGCACAACCATCTGGAGCAAATCAGCCCGGAGACTTTTATGGAACACGATGATACCCTTACTGGTGGGTGGCATTGTTAGCATACGTTTTATTCAATGGGGTTATGGTGGTTTGGTAGCACCAACCTGTTTATTGTTTTATGGATTGGCATTGATCAACGGCAGTAAATATACTTTATCAGAAATACGCTGGTTGGGTTTTAGTGAACTGCTATTAGGTATCGCCAATCTTTGGCTGATTGGTTACGGACTGATGTTCTGGGCATTTGGTTTTGGGGTATTACACATTATTTATGGTGCCATGATGTGGTGGAAATATGAAAAACAATAACCCACAGAAGGCAGATGAATAATCCCATTGAACACCTGAATAAAATTTTTGACAGCCGCATCAGGCTGGGCATCATGAGTGCTTTGCTGGTGAATGAGGATGTAAATTTTAATGATCTGAAAGAGCTGATTCAAGTTACCGATGGAAACCTCGCCAGCCATTTAAAAACGCTGGAAGACAATCAATACATCAAAGTAAAAAAAGGTTTTGTAGGCCGAAAAACCAATACCACCTATTCCGTTACCAAAGCCGGAGAAAAAGCTTTTAAAGCACATTTGGAAGCATTGGAACAGATGATCAAAAAATTACAATAACCAAAACATATTACATGAACTGGTTTAAAAAATACGGATGGATCTACATCCCCACTAAGGCAGAAGGTTTTATCGTTACGGCACTGGCCATTCTGTTTATGATACCGGTTTGCCTGGCTACTGTAAGAAACGGCCATTCTGTAACCGATGATCTCTACCAACTATTTGTATATGGCACCTGCACCACATTCTGGTGGAAATGGATCGCAGAAAAAACTTCAAATAACCAACATGAAAACACAACCGCTTCTTAAAGCATTTGGGCACGCATTTGATGGACTGTTCCATTTTTTCAGTACCGACAGAAATGGAAAAATTCATCTCATCATAGCTATTTTAATATCTATTACAGGATGGTATTGCTCTCTATCTGTTACAGAATGGTCTATACTCTTACTCTGTTTCAGTACAGTGATCAGTTTTGAAATGATCAACCATGCATTGGAAAAATTATCCGATGCCGTTCATCCAGAACATCATATCCTAATCAAAATTTCAAAAGATGTTGCCGCTGCAGCCGTGTTATGGTCTGCCATCATCAGTGTCATAATTGGTGTATTGATCCTGCTTCCTAAATTAATTTCTTTAGTATGAAAATTAAAATTTCAGGTATCAGTAAAATGCTTTTTTTAAGTATTGCCTTTTCGATGAGTTTGTTAGTTGTGCGTTTTGTTTACTCACACACTTTCGATTATCGTTTTTATGGATGGAATACTTTTTTGGCTGTTATTCCTTATATAACCAGTATTGCCCTGTTAAAACTCAGAAAAATAAATGCCTTTGCCATTTTTCTAATCTTGATTTGGTTACTATTTTTCCCCAATGCACCCTATCTGATCACAGATATTCTGCATTATGAAGAAAGGCCACCTGTTCCTTTTTGGTACGATATCTTACTTGTGATCTCTGCTACATGGAATGGCGTTATGCTGGGTTTTGTTTCACTTATGAATATTGAAACTTTTTTATCAAAATTTCTTAAACCATTCTGGATAAGCATTTTTGAATTTCTCAGTTTATTTCTTTGCAGTTATGGCGTTTTTATCGGAAGATTTTTACGCTTCAACAGCTGGGATATTGTTACCGATCCTGCTTATCTGGCATATACATCTGCCCACCATATATTGCTTCCACAACGCTATCCAAAACTCTGGATGTTTACTTTTTTATTCGCGGTATTGTTGTTTCTGTTTTATTTTACTTTGAAGAATTTGCCTAAGTTGGCGGAGAGGAAGTAACCCACCCCGCCCATCGCTAAGCCGCTTGGGCACCCCTCCCTGCTGCGCATGGAGGAGATACTTTTTTCATTGTGTTAAGTAATCTATTTTAACTTCTTTAACTATTTTAACTACTTCACCATTGCCCATTCACAAATAAAAGGCAGATAGAACCAATCTATCTGCCTTTTATATTCTGAACTGATTATTTAGAAATCAAATCCTAACGCAAAATACCAAACCGGCTTACCTACAAATACGCCTTTCATTGGCCAGCCTGTATCTAATTTCATAAAGTAACCCAATAGCGTGCTTCTTATTCCAAACCCATAACCACCGGCAAATGGCCCAAGGCCACCTGCATCAAGACGCACCAGTACCGGTGTGCTTGCTGATGTAACTACTTCACCGGGACGCCTGATACCATTGTAACTACCGTTCCATGCTGTACCAAGATCAAGAAATTGTGTCAATTGGAAATTACGCAGAAAAGCATTGTTGATTGGTCGATTGATCAGCGTTGAGAAAACAGGGAAACGGAACTCGCTGTTCAATACCACGGCGTTATTTCCATTTGCCACATTTTGATTGTATCCCCGCATATTTACCGTTAGTGACTGGAATGCATAAGATTGATCTGCGGCAGGTTGATTCCTATTAAACTGTGGACTGATCCATCCATCTACACCACCGAGGTAGTATACAATTTTTTGTCCGCCCCATGAGAAATCACCGGCAGCTCTTCCTGCCCAAATGAAATTGCGGTAAATTTTATGGTAAATCCTTCCGTCAAAACCAAAATTCCAGGTGGCTTTACCATTGCCATTGGTTAACGTTTTAAAGGTGGGTATACTTATATCCATGTAAATCTTATACCTCGAGCCCACCCAGATATTCTGTGTTGGGTTAATCGTATTATCATGTACATATTCGATTCGTGAAACAATATATTTTGAAATAGTATCCTTATACTTTAACGCACCAGGATCCGGGAATCCTGAAAGATTATCATATGGCCTTAATACCCCTTTGTCTGTTCTTAATCCAACCGTTGCACGAATACTTTTCACTTCATTAAAAGGATAGCTCACATTAGCCTGGTACAGGTTGGTGTAAAGCATATTGTTAAAGCTGGTATTAAAGAAGTTGCTCACATTGCTGCGATAATAAGTAACACCCCAATCCCAACGTTTACGCAAATTCTGGTAACTGAAGAATACATCCTTATCACTTAAGTTGGTTCCAAAACGTACACCTCCTACAAATTTCACATCTTCCATCAGATCGCTTACCCCTACTTTGAAAGTGAAGTTGAAATCGGTACCGTTATTTAATTGAATTGGACCTGAGCCACCGGCATAAGGCTGAAAGCGGTTGATGAGAATATTATTGGTAAACCCTACTAAAGCATAATCTGAACTGAATTTTAATCGATAATCGAATAACCTTGATTTTGCAAGTACAGAGGTTCTCGCAGCTGCAGGATCAACCCTGTTTGCAATGATCTGGTTACTATCCGGTTTTTCGTCTGCAAATTCATTCTGGAAAAAGTCTTTTGCTTTCTTAACAGTGTCTACGCCACCTTTCTTTATATAATTGATGGCTTTCCCGTCGGCAGCTTTATTTGATTGTGTAACCTTTCGTATGTATTCTGTAGGGCGTGCATTTACATTTCTTTTTGTAAGAGCCTGTTCATCTACTTTTAATTTATACAAAAATTTGAAATCGCCTTCCCGTCTTACTTCACTAACCGTACCATTATTGCCCGCTATCCTTGTTTCCAGCAAAGAACTCTGATAATTGGTGATCGGAAAAGTATACGTAGAATCTTTATATACCTGGAAATAGCTAACGCTATCGGGTTCATTTTTCTGCCATGCGCGAAGAGTGGAATCAAATTCTTTTACGGATGGATTATGCAGCAATTCATCGCCCACATAATACAAAGTATCCAAACCATTACGCTGTGTGGCAAAGAATCCTGCCCAACGGTTTCCTATACCATTTTCATCAGATACATAGGTAAAGTGATTGGTATTGTACTGCATAGGATAACGCGCATTACCGGTTTTCACATTGGTTAATTGCGTAAGCTGTTTTATTTTACTGTCGTTCAAAATATCGACCATATAAATATTGAAATGCGATTTGCCGGGTAATACCGTATCTCCGGTTGGTGCATTTGGATTGGGACGATTGGAAGAAAAAATAATACCCGCTTTATTAGGGAACGCAACAAATGTTGGATCCAGATCATCATATATATCATTGGTGATCTGTGTGGCTTTGTTTTCTTCTATCTTATAGGTGTAAATATCTGAGTGGCCATTCTTCACTGCACTGAAAATAAGTGAATTGGCATCGAGCATAAAAGTTGCATCGAGGATCTGGTCAAACTCTCCATTAATTTCCTGTTTGTATCTTTTGTATTTGGCCAATACATCATATACAAACATTTTTTGTTTTCCATCTTCCCAATACACAACCAATAAACGGGTACCTTTTCCGTCCCATGCAAGAATGGGATAATTAGGGTTGATATCACCCACATTCGTACGAACACCGATTTTTAATAAAGTACGTGCATCATAAAAATTTTCCATCAGTTTAACGCTGTACTGGCCTTTCTTAAATTCAACCACACCATAGGTACTGCTCTTTGGATTAGGATTTGCCTGAAAACGGAAATAATCATTTTTAGAAACATCTTCCGATACACTCAAATTTCCTTTTGGCTGGTTACGGCGCTGACGGATATCATTAGAATATACCTGCTGTTCATACTGCATAAAATCATTCAACACTTCTTTGAATTTCTTTTTACAAACACGCAAACAGGCATTGTTCAGGTTTTTGTAAATACGTGCCAGGTATAATAAATAAGTGATGTTTTCTTTACGATATTTTTCGCCGATATAATACCAGAATGCATGCCCCGCCAAAACAGGTTGTTCAAACGCAAACTGATAAAACGAATTGTACCTTCCGCCAAGGATGGCGCTTTTTAACTGATCATCTTTTTCTGTGCTCCATTCCTGTGCTGCATAAGAAACATAACCATCTACCAGCCATTTAGGAAGATCCAACAAAGCCTGGTTACTCGCAAACTCTCCAATATCATCTCCAAATAATAAATTATCCGTTAATACTTTGGCAATGCCCTCGCGGATCTGACGCTGAAGATGTTCGTGGTTTCCATCAAAATATACAACCAGTTTATTATTTACCAGCTTGGTTAAACCACCAGAATTCTGCCAGTCGCTTCCCAACCCAATATTGCTGCTTTTATAATCGTTGTAATTATTGTAAACGATAATATTAGCTCTGCGCTGCAAAGAATATTCAATAAAATTTTCGATGGATTTCAACTCATTTTCTGCTACCTGCGCAACAAATTTTCCCAAATCCACACCACCTTGTGATACATAGGTATTGAAATTGGGAGATTGATAAAATTTCCAGACAAATTTTTTATGTTGTACACGGTTCTTTCCAAATTCCACAGAATTTACCTGCGCTGAGGAAAGTACCGGAAAAAGAAAACCGATAAAAAAAATCCATTGGGTGATTCGATTCAATTGCATATCCGAACTTTAGTGTTTTAAAATTAGGCAATTACCATTAAAAGCCGGTAAAAATACGTTTATGATCCAGGTTAAGGTTTTTACATTCAGTCCCGTACAGGAAAACACATACCTCCTGTACAATGAATCCAACAAAGCTATTATAATAGATCCCGGATGTTACTTTACCGCTGAACAGGAAACGTTAAAAAACTTTATTACAGATACGCAGTTACAACCCGTTAGGTTGCTGAACACCCATTGTCATTTAGACCATGTTTTCGGCAATAAATGGGTGCATGATACCTGGAAGCTGGAATTACACATCCATTCCGGTGAGGAGCAAATGTTAAAACTGGCTCCTTTATCGGGCGAAAAGTGGGGCTTGCCTTTCAAAAACTATGAAGGACCGCTTCATTTTCTGAATGAGGGAGATAGCATTTTTTTAGGTGATGATGAGCTGAAAGTGATCCTTGCCCCCGGCCATTCTCCGGCAAGTATTTGTTTTTATTGTGAGAAACAGCAGTTTATTATTGGAGGTGATGTTCTTTTCCGCGAAAGTATTGGCCGTAGCGACCTGCCGGGTGGCAATCCTGAAACCCTGTTCAAAAGCATCCGCGAAAAATTATTTGTGCTGCCCGATGAGGTAAAAGTGTATCCCGGACATGGAATAGCTACTACTATTGGGTATGAGAAGAGAAACAACCCATTCAGAACTGAGATTGAACGGATGTGAGGATGGGTTATGATATTTGTTAGGTTCTATCATAGTTTATCATACCATCTGTTCTATCGAAGTTATTTTGCCCAAGCCTTATCATACGCCATAATAAAAATGGCACCAAGATTTTTGTGTGGTGGAATGTAATCATCAAACTTATCCCTGTAACCTGCCCCTACACGGGTTTGCACGGTTTTCCAGAGCTCTTCCCAGTTCAGGTCTTTACCAAGGCGCAATTTATCGGTAATGGCATCGATCAGGCTTTGATTTACCACGCCGGCCGCCACCTGTTTGGAAGAAATGATCTGTGCCGTAGGGCAGATCTTCAAAATATCATTCAGTTTCTGGTAACCGCCACAACTGCCCAGCAATACGATTTTGGCGGAGGCAGGTAACCGGTTAATTGTTTCCTTCAGGTAATAACTATGTCCGCGATGAATCACAATCATCGGCTCAAGATTATTTTCTTCCAGATAACTGATCAGACTATCCTGTGCCTGAATATCCAGTTCCTGGGTTTCATCGAGTGGCAGGTTTGCATAAATAGTAACCGGTGCCCCACGGGCAGAATTGATTTCTACCCATTGTGGTTTGCGGGTGATCTTCCAATTGGCATTGGTAAACCGGTTCATAAATGAAGCGAAATAGGTAACTGCATCCTTATCTCCATAAGAGAATTGTTGAATGATGATACGCCCTGATGAATCCTGTAGCGATTTCTTTGGCATCATATACACAGGAGGAATGCCAAGTTTGGAAGCGATATCGATCTTATTGGTAGAATCCATCGATAAAAAAATGGTATTGAGCAAATCGTAGATCAATGCCCCTCTTTTGTTTTGTTTACGTGTGCTTTTGGCAAGGTTTACCTGAACCTGGCTCATTATCAGTTTACGAAGATCTTTATTATAGATACTGGCATAAGAATCAGCCACATCTACCGCATCTTCCAGCGTAGTGGTAATTTCAAGATCATTCACAAAACGGCGCATTAGATTTTCTGAGCCCTGCTTATCCATTCTTACCAGAAAATTATCAAGTGTATTATAGGCCGCACACATTTTGATGAATTTTTTATAATAATCGTTATGCAGTATATCCAGCAAAGAATCTGACCTTGGAACGATCATGCGTTGAAAAATCCGGGGATATACGCCCACCACAAAACTGGATGTATAAATTTCTTCTTCTCCTAAAACTGCTAAATAGTACAACTCTTCCGGACGCAGATCCTGCAGAATTTTAAACCGGATATTTTCATTGGGTTCATCATGCAAAGCATTGATCTCATTGATGTATAGCTCAACGGCCTTCAATTTTAGCTTACTGGTCAAAACATTGACCGCCATAGGGGTATCACCGTGTTGCATCCGTTCTGCATAATCGATCCTTGTTTTTACGAGTAATTTATAATATCCCCCAGAAGAATCGTTCAATACCAATGGAGTAATGGAATCCATGGACAGTTTATTATGATACAGATTATCAAGGAAAGGGAAATACATTCTCCCTGTTTTGGAAACGGCCAGTTGACTAATGATTTTAACCAATGGATGATTTACCGCCTGTATTCTTCTGGCTAATGGGTTTTGTGCGGCTGCATACCGGTACAGTTCTTCCTGGTCTTTAAAGGCAGATTTGATGATAAGGCTGTCTGCAAAACGGTTCTCCGGAAAACGGGTCAGGATCTTTAATATATCATCCGGATTTCGCTGGCAGGCTTTTAATACCAGAACATCTTTTGAAGGGCCGATACCGGAATTATCTTTCAATGCAAAATTATCCAGCAGGATATTATCAATTTCGGTGGCATTTTCTGAAATGATGGAAAGTATGGAGTTGCCGGAAAGTTCTGCTTTCATAGCTTCTTCATACGCTTTTACCAAAGCGGGTAACATGGCAGAGCCAATACCCTTGATCCGGTACGTATTTATAAACCCCGTAAGCATTTCATTTACCCCGCGCAGCCATTTGAATTTGGCATTATCATTGAGCGCATCATTCATTTCTATCCTGGCCCGCATATTGTTGACCCTGGTACGAACGGAACGGTTGATCGACTGATCTACCATTGGATTACCGGTTATTGAAAATACTGTATCCGTTTTTTTATTTAAACGGGCAATGGAATTCAGCGACATTGCTATCTGGCTATGGTGATATTCACGCGAGGCAGGAATAGCGGGCATTGCCAGTTCTTCCTGTGCAGATACCAATTGTGTATATAGTAGTAAAGCGAATGCTATGTAGATCTTCATTTTTTTCATTTCCGGGACAAAAATACTGTCATTTATGCCATGAGCCATATTTCGGACCAAATGCAGTTAACAATAACATAATAAAGGCAAAACCGTTAATTGACGTGCATTAAAATTAAATTTGTGTAAACATAAGGTTAACATGGAAGGAAAGCCACAGAGAATACTGATTGCAGATGATGAACCGGATATTCTGGAGATCGTGAGTTATAACCTTGGTAAAGAAGGCTATGAGATCTATACAGCTAAAGATGGCAATGAAGCCATAGAGCGCGCCAAACAACTAAACCCGGATCTGATCATTCTGGATATTATGATGCCTAAAAAAACAGGGGTGGAAGTTTGTGAGATACTCCGCTCACAACCCATGTTTCAAAATACACTGATCATATTTCTTACTGCAATGAGTGACGAAGCTTCGCAGATCAAAGGACTGGAAACGGGGGCAGATGATTATGTAAGTAAACCCATCAGCCCAAAAGTACTGGTAAGCCGGGTTAATGCCCTTTTCAGAAGATTAAACAATAAAGAGAATACCGGTAAAAGTATTGTTCTTGGAAATATTACCATTGATCCCGTTAAATTTCTCGTGATCATTGATGAACAGGAACTGATCCTTGCTAAAAAAGAATTTGAATTATTATATCTGCTTGCATCCCGCCCGGGCCGCGTATTTCTTCGTAATGAAATCCTTTCTCAGGTATGGGGGAATGATGTAATTGTTGGCGACAGAACCATCGATGTTCACATCCGCAAGATCCGCCAGAAACTGGGTATTGATTGTATTACTACCGTGAAAGGGGTAGGGTATAAGTTCGAACTATAGGAACAAAGAATAAGGAACAGATGAACAGATGAATTTACAATCCTGACTTCTTACTTCATCATTCCCTGTTCATCTGTTCCCTGTTCATCTGTTCCTTGTTCATCTGTTCCTTGTTCTTTGTTCCTTCTTCTTTGTTCATCTGTTCCTTGTTTCTTGAATCTCGTATCTTTAGTAAAGATGTTCAAAACCAAAAACCTTTCTCCACAGCAGTTATCTGCTTTTACAGCACTGAGTTTATCGGTGCCAATTGCTGGTGGCATTTGGTTTATTCGTCCTAACTGGGTCATTACACTGGTCTCATTTGTAATCATTTTTATTGGAAGTTATTTTTTGATCCGCTTTGTACTGGAGTCTTTCATCTATCGTAAGATCAAACTCATTTATAAATTCATATACCAGACGAAAGCTTCTAAAAGAGAGGAAACCTATTATAAATATATTCTCCCGCAAAAAGGAATAGATGAAGTAAGAAAAGATGTGGAACAATGGGCCGAACAGCGAAGCGCTGAAATTGAACTGCTTAAAACCAATGAAGCTTACCGTAAAGAATTTTTACAGAATCTGGCCCACGAATTCAAAACACCCATTTTTGCGATACAGGGTTATGTAGATACTTTATTAGGCGGTGCCATGGAAAACCCGGAAATCAGCAGGCGGTTTTTGGAAAATGCCGCCAGAAATGTAGACAGAATGGTAAACCTTGTGGAAGACCTTGACGAGATCTCCAAACTGGAAAGCGGTCAGCAACCCTTATACAAGGAGAATTTTTTTATTCAGGATCTTATCAGGGAAACCTATGATTCGTTATCTATAAAAACCAACTTCAAAAACATCAAATGCAGCATTAAAAAAGGTTGCGAATCGCCCATTACTGTTTTTGCAGATAAAGAGAAGATCAGACAGGTATTCAATAATCTGGTAGAAAACGCCACCAAATATGGCAAAAAAGAGGGCAGCATTGTAGCCAGTATTTATAAAACGGATGGTCGTCATGTATTGATAGAATTTAGTGATGACGGGATCGGCATTTCCGAAGAACACCTTCCCCGCATTTTTGAAAGATTTTACCGAACCGACCGTGGCCGTAGCCGGGATGTGGGTGGGACTGGTCTGGGACTGGCCATTTGTAAACATATTATAGAAGCCCATGGCCAAACCATGCATGTTAGAAGCAAACTGGATATTGGAACCACGGTTGGATTTACGTTGGAGTCGAGGAAGGATTGAGGAAGTTTAAGGTTTTAAGTTTTGAGTTTAAAGTTAGTTGTATATATAGTTTGTTGTTGTTAAACATAAAAACTCCCAATGTTATCTAATCATTAATTATCATCTTACCCCTAACTATCCTTATCTTAACCTTAATTTTGCAAAAATCTTAGCGCTATGGGTATTAACAATTTTGGACGTTTTTTTATGCCGAAAAACAAAGTGTTTTACGAGTTATTTGAAGACGTAGCGGAAAAAGCCCATGAGATGGGTATCAAGCTGAAAGAAATGGTAAGTGAGCCGGATCATAATAAAAGGGCGGCAATACTTGCCCAAATAGAAGATCTGGAACATAAGAACGACGATAATACCCACCGTATATTCACAGAACTGGGTAGAAATTTTATTACTCCTTTTGACCGTGAAGACATTCACTACCTGGCTACTGCGCTGGATGATATTGCAGATTATATCTATGGCACTGCCAAAAAGATCAACTTTTACAGTGTAAACCCCAACGATACCGGCATCCAGAAAATGGCAGATCTTATTTTACAGGGTACCGTTGAAATAAAAAAAGTGGTTTTTGGCTTACGCGATATGAAAAATCTGCGTGAGATGACTGAAGCCATGGTAAAAGTAAACAGTATCGAAAACCAGGCGGATGATGTATTTGATATGAGTATTGAAATGCTGTTTCAGCAGGAAAATGATTTTAAAGAAGTGATCAAGAAAAGAGAGATTTATCAGGTAATGGAGATCGTTACTGATAAATGTGAAGATGCGGCAAATGTGATCGAATCAATCATCATCAAATACGCGTAATGCTTTTCGTCAGACGTGAGATGTGAGGCATGAGTAATACTCACGATTCACATCTCACGCCTGACGAGATTGGCACAAGAAATAAACTGCTTATGTTAACAATACTTATCGTCATCATAATTCTGGCTTTCATTTTCGATTTCATCAATGGCTTTCATGATGCGGCCAATTCGATTGCTACTATTGTATCTACCAAGGTATTAACTCCTTTTCAGGCGGTTGTTTGGGCAGCTTTTTTCAACTTTGCAGCGTTCTTTATCTCTAAATATATTTTCAAAGAATTTGGTATCGGTAATACGGTTGCCAAATGGGTGCATCCTGAGTTTATCACTTTACAGGTGATACTGGCGGGTATTATTGCAGCTATTATCTGGAACCTGATCACCTGGTGGTTTGGTATTCCGTCAAGCTCTTCGCATACTTTAATGGGCGGCTTTGTAGGCGCAGCTTTGGCCAATGCCGGTGGTTTTAGCGGTGGGGGTGTTGATGTGATCAACTATGCAAAAGTAGTACCAACTTTCCTGTTCATTTTCTTTGCTCCATTGATCGGTATGTTTATTGCTTTCTTTATAACCATACTGATTGTTCATCTCTGCAAACGATCAAATCCCTATAAAGCAGAGAATTGGTTTAAAAGATTACAGCTGGTTTCTTCTGCAGCATTTAGTTTGGGTCATGGCGGCAACGATGCCCAAAAAGTGATGGGTATTATTGGTGCAGCTATTATTTACTATGAAGGAACCAAAGGAAACCATATGGATTTTAACCAGTTTGTAAACCAATATGGCTGGGTGCCTTTTACCAGTTTTCTTTGTATTGGATTGGGAACCATGAGCGGTGGTTGGAAAATTGTGAAAACCATGGGAACACGTATCACCAAAGTAACACCGTTAGAAGGCGTTGCTGCTGAAACAGCTGGTGCCATTACTTTGTTTCTTACAGAACATTTTAAGATCCCCGTTTCTACCACACATACCATTACCGGTTCAATTATTGGAGTAGGTGCAACAAAAAGACTGAGTGCTGTAAGATGGGGTGTAACCGTTAACCTGCTTTGGGC
The DNA here is from genome assembly GCA_947372235.1 of Chitinophagaceae bacterium. Lineage (GTDB taxonomy): Bacteria > Bacteroidota > Bacteroidia > Chitinophagales > Chitinophagaceae > Sediminibacterium. The sequence continues at coordinate 23,117 of CANBSW010000043.1, forward strand.
ATGGATACTGACCATTCCGGTTTCTGCTGGTCTGGCTGCAATCATATTTTATATCCTCAAATTATTTATCTGATTCCTTAGCTGCAATTGATTTTTATTCTGCATATCAATTTAACTTGCAGGATAATTAAATTGTATGGCTAAGATTCTTGTAACAGGTGGGTGTGGTTTTATTGGATCGCACACTATTGTAGACTTGCTTGAGAATGGTTTCTCCGTCATTTCCATCGACGACAATTCGCGTTCCAATGCTTTCTCTATGAACGGGATTGAGCAGATTACCGGAAAAAAAGTAAAGAACTATAAAGTAGACCTGAAGAACTACGACGAAACCCGCGCCGTTTTTCAGGAAAATACAGATATCGCAGGTGTAATTCATTTTGCAGCGTATAAAGCCGTGGGCGAGTCTGTTGCAGAGCCGATACTGTATTATGAGAACAATTTATTTGGATTGATCAATCTGCTGAAATGTGTGGATGAATTTAAAGTGCCTGATTTTGTATTCTCTTCTTCCTGCACAGTGTATGGCAATCCGGATACCATTCCAGTAACAGAAGCATCTCCTATTAAAAAAGCAGAATCGCCATATGGTGCTACCAAACAAATGGGCGAAGAGATTATTGCCAATTTTACCAAACGTGGCACCTGCTCTGCTATTCTCTTAAGATATTTTAATCCGGTTGGTGCACATCCTTCTGCATTGATAGGTGAATTACCGATTGGCAAACCACAGAACCTGGTTCCTGCCATTACGCAAACCGCTGTGGGCAAATTACCCAAGATGTTTGTTTATGGAAATGATTATCCAACCCGCGATGGAAGCTGTATCCGAGATTATATCCATGTTTGTGATATTGCCAATGCACATACTTTGGCAGTTCAATATCTTATCGACAAAAAGAATAAAACAGCATGCGATATCTTTAATCTGGGTACCGGTGATGGTGTTACCGTATTGGAAGCCATTCAAACTTTTGAAGAAGTAAGTGGCGTAAAATTGAATTACGAAATAGCGCCCCGTCGTGCAGGTGATGTGATTGCCATTTATGCGAATAATGAAGCCGCAGTAAATGTATTAGGCTGGAAAATTAAATCAGACCTGAAAGAAATGATGCGCACGGCCTGGGCATGGGAACTGAAAATAAAAGAAGCAGAAGAGAAGGTTAAGAATAATTAGATCAATCCTTGTTCAAAAACTGCGCCCTTGCCTTTGCGTGCAAATTATTCTCGCAAAGGGCGCAATTTATTTAGTTGACTAAAGCATTATAAAATTTGATCACTGCTTCCAGATCATTTTGCTTTTTGCATTTTAAACGCTTTTCCTGGATAAAGCCGCTTACTTCTTTGGTTTTATCTGATAATACTTTCAACACATCTTCCGGCCCATTTAACCTGGAGATTCCATTGGAGGATGAGCCAAACAGCTCATAAACCTTATCGATCTTTTTAATAGCTACTGTGGCATTGAAGGGTTTATATTCTCCCTCAGAAAACTTGGTACACTGCAATAAAAAAGCTTTTCCCGAAACAATCACCTGATAATAGGTTTCTGAACTTTGTTTATCCACTGCTGGAAATCCGTTTTCAAAAACGGCATTGTTTTCCTCAAAAGAAATGCGTTTTATTTTACTGATAGATTCCAATTCTTTCCCGTCAACATCCAGGTAATACACTTTGTTATCCTGCAGGTTGAGTTTTATTTTTCTTCCCTGTACTATTCCCCCATTCTCTAAATAGAGTGTTGCTGTTTGATAATCATCTTTATAAAAAACAGAACCTTCTACATCTTTGAGCTGGGTATTCATAATGGCACGGCCGGTAATATCCTGCATGGTTGAGCCATTCACAGTTACCTGTGCCTGCGCCATTGAAGAAAATGCTACAACTAAAAAAATACCCAATACTGAATAACGAAGAGTTGAATTCATGTAAATGTTTTTCTTAAAGATAGGATGGAATGTTTATTGGTTCACCATCTTGGCGGCATTTTCTGCCATCTGTAATGATTCGATAAACTCATCAATATCTCCATTAATTACGGCATCGAGGTTATAAGAAGTGAGTCCGATACGGTGATCGGTAACCCTTCCCTGTGGCCAGTTATAGGTTCTGATCTTGGCACTTCTATCGCCGGTACTTACCAATGTTTTACGCTGGCGCGAAATTTCTTCTTCCTGCTTACGTACCTGCTCTTCATACAATCTGGTACGTAACATGGTCATTGCTTTTTCACGGTTACCCAACTGCGAACGTTCGGTCTGACAAACCACCACCACACCTGTAGGAATATGCGTAAGAAATACTTTTGTTTCTACTTTGTTTACGTTTTGTCCGCCCGCACCACCGCTTCTTGCGGTTTCCATTTTTACATCACTTTCCTTCAATTCAAAATCTACTTCTTCTGCCTCGGGCATTACGGCAACGGTTGCAGCTGAAGTATGCACACGGCCCTGAGTTTCAGTATTGGGAACCCTTTGAACGCGGTGAACACCACTTTCAAATTTCAAGGTTCCATATACATCCTCACCGGTTACTTCGAGAATTACCTCTTTGTATCCGCCCACTGTGCCTTCGCTTTCACTGACCAAAGCGGTTTTCCATCCTTTGCGTGAGCAGTAACGCAGATACATACCAAGTAGATCGCCGGCAAATAAACTGGCTTCATCGCCACCGGTTCCGGCGCGAATCTCCAAAATAGCATTCTTATCGTCCTGCGGATCTTTGGGGATCAGCAGTTTAGTGAGTTCTTTCTCCAGCCTGTCTTTTTTCTCCTCCAGTTCGGGCAGCTCCATTTTGGCCAGTTCGCGCATTTCTTCATCCGAACCATTTTGTGCTTCTTTGGCATAATCGTAATCAACCAATACCTTTTTATATTCTTCGTAGGGTTGCACAATTTTTTCCAGGGAACGGTATTCCTTGCTGTACGCACCAAATTCTTTCTGGTTATTAATGATCTCGGGGTTGGTAAGGGCTACACCAACCTGTTCAAACCGGGCTTTTATTCCATCAAGCTTATCAAGCATATCCACATTTTTAAAGTGGGCAAAATTACAGTTTTACAAGGGAAGCACACAGACTAATAAGAGATTACTTAATTTCATCAACCACAATTCACTGTTTATGCGATCTCTATTACTGTTTAGTTTACTTTTTTCTGCTATTTGTAATGCTCAGCAGGCAGACATTCTCATCAAAAACGGAAAAATATTAGATGGCACCGGCAACAGCTGGCATTATGGGGATATTGCCATTGCAAATGGAAAGATTGTTGCTATGGGCAAGTTAAGCAAATGGACCGCCACTAAAACCATTGATGCTGCGGGATTGATAGTAGCCCCCGGATTTATTGATGTTCATACCCACATTGAGGGAGATGAAAAAAGACAGCCTACCGCAGATAATTTTATTTATGATGGTGTTACCACTGTAGTAACCGGAAACTGTGGCGGATCGCAGGTGAATATTGCCAGTTATTTTTCGATGCTGGATAGTTTGCATTTATCTATCAATGTGGCTTCTTTGATAGGCCATAACGATGTTCGCAAAGCAGCGATGGGTTCTGCTAACAGAGATCCATCGGAAGAAGAAATGAAAAAAATGGAGTCGATTGTTGAGCAGGCCATGAAAGATGGGGCTGTGGGTTTATCAACCGGACTCATTTATATACCCGGCACCTATTCTAAAACAGAAGAAGTGGTTCGTTTGGCAAAAGTGGCCTCTAAATACAATGGGGTGTATGCAAGTCATATGAGAGATGAAGGCGACAGTGTAACCCAGGCTATTGATGAAGCATTGCACATTGGATTTGAAGCAAAACTACCGGTTGAAATATCACACTTCAAATTAAGCGGGCAGCAAAACTGGGGGCGCAGTAAAGAAACGGTTCCCATGATCATTAAAGCAAGATCGGAAGGATTGGATGTAACGATCGATCAATATCCTTATACAGCCAGCAGTACATCGCTCAGTACTTTAATACCCGATTGGGTATTGGCAGACGGGCAGGATTCTATCAAAGCAAGACTGGCAAGGCCTGCTGTAAGAAAAGAAGTAACCGCTTATATGTTGCGAAGGTTGAAAAAAAGGAAATTGAAAAATTTCAGCTATCCTGTAGTTGCAACTTTTAGACCTGACAGTACATTCAATGGAAAAAGTATCGAAGAAGTGAACCTCATGAAAGGAAGAAAACACAAAGCAAGTGAAGAAGCCGAAACCATTATTGAAATGATGGAACAGGGCGGTGCGGGGATGGTATTTCATGGCATGAGTGATGATGATGTAAAAGCGATCATGAAATATCCGTTTAATATGTTTGCGAGTGATGCAAGTATCCGCATCTTTGGTTCAGGTAATCCGCATCCGCGTGGGTATGGTACCAATGCAAGGGTATTGGCAAAATATGTGCGCGATGAAAAAGTAATTTCATTGGAAGAAGCAGTGCGCAGAATGACATCATTACCCGCACAAAAATTTCAATTACAAAATCGTGGTTTGTTAAGAGAAGGATATGCAGCAGATATTGTTGTGTTTGATGCAGATAAAGTACAGGATCAATCTACCTACGATAAACCACACCAATATACCACCGGATTTCAATATGTTTTAGTGAACGGGCAACTAACTGTTGATCAGGGCAAACATAATGGAACCCGCGCCGGTAATACTTTACGCTTGAAAATGTAAGTCATGAAAAAAATCTGTTTATTCATCTGCCTGGTATCGGTTAGCATCTGTTTTGCTCAAAAAACGAAGTATAAATCAATTGATTCCATTGTTCAATCATACAACGGTAAAGATCAATTCAGTGGTGTGGTTTTACTGGCAGAGAATGGTAAGATCAAATATGAAAACGCTTTTGGTTATCGCGATTTTGCACAACAAACTCCACTTGAAAAATCAGCTATTTTTGAACTGGCTTCTGTAAGCAAACAGTTCACGGCCATGATCATTATGATGCTGAAAGAAAAGGGCTTATTGCAGTATGATGATCTGCTTGAAAAATACATCAGCCTTCCTTACAAAGGCATTACGATACGTAACCTGTTAACACATACCAGTGGCTTACCCGATTACCAGGCAATTATGGATGCTCATTGGGACAAATCGAAAGTGGCAGGTAATGATGATATACTGGCTTACCTCAATCAATACCAACCACCAAAATTATTTGAGCCTGGTGCAAAATATGCGTACAGTAATGCAGGATATGTTGTACTGGCAAGTGTTGCAGAAAAAGCAGCAGGTAAAGATTTTATTGCGATGTGCAGGGAATATATTTTTCGCCCGTTGAAAATGAAACATACGGATATCAGAACATTGGAGGAAAAAGCGACTATACAAAATTTTGCTGTCGGACATATTTATTTAGGTCCAAAAGATGTGTTTATGCGTGCAGATTCTTTTCCTTCTTCTAATTATACCATCTGGTTGGGTAACCGAAAAGGCCCGGGGCGTGTGAGTTCTACAGTAGAAGATCTGTTGAAATGGGACAAGGCTTTGTATTCAGATAAGCTTATCAGTCAACAAACTTTAGCGGAAGCATTCACACCGATGAAATTGAATGATGGTAAAATTTCTTATTACGGTTTTGGATGGGTGATCATACCCAATGATCCAACAGGAAAAATAGTTTGGCATAACGGCGATAACCCGGGGTATAAAACAGAGATCATGCGGATATTGGGGAAGAAGAATACGTTGATCGTTTTATGCAACAACTATTCAGCTCAGTTTGATACAATCATTAAACAGTTGAGGGCTTTGCTTTCACTATAGAGAACGATACTCGAAATATTTTTGAAACACATAGGGACATAGGTTAAAGCCAAGGGCAGATAGGATTGAATACTATGTGAACTATTTCTTAACCTATGTCCCTATGTGTTTCAAAAAAAACTATATTCACTACATATAACTATACTATGAAAACTACAATTCTATTGGCACTGATACTTCCTTTGGCAGTGCATGCACAGGATGCGAAGAAAGTGCATGAAAAAGCCATTGTTGTTGATTCGCACAATGATATTCTTACTGCCTGCATAGAAAAAAAAGTAAGTATGGATCAAGAACTGAAGGGGCGTACGCATTCTGACCTTACCCGTTTTAAAGAAGGCGGAGTAGACGTTCAGATTTTTTCTGTTTGGTGCGATGGTAATCAGGCTAATCCTAATGCATGGGCTAATCGTGAGATGGATACTTTGGATGCCGTGATCAAACGCAACCCTGATAAAATCACCATTGTAAGAAATTCAAAAGAATTAAAACGTGCAGTAAAAGATAAAAAACTGGCTGCCATGTTTGGCGT
>CANBSW010000044.1 GCA_947372235.1 Chitinophagaceae bacterium
CCCTTAAAATGCTGCAAAAGAAGGTACTGTCCTTTGGCAGAAGAGGATGCTTCTATTTTATCAAACAGAATACTGTTAAAAACATAGTCAGCAGTAAATACAGTTACTTCTGTTTCCACCAAGGCTTTATTCTCTTTATTTCTGATCGAATTAACTTTCCCATATCGCCATTCTATATTGGGATGTTTTTCTGCTTCATTCCTCACATAAGTATACAGGTCAATACCTCTGATCATTTTATATTGATAAGGTGAGAGAGGAAGGGTTGCTGAAAACTGGTTTGAAAAAAAATCGATCTTTTCCCATTGATGAAGTACGATAGGTTCAAAGATACCCGTCTGTTTTTCCCAGAAACACCAGGTACGATCGTTGGTTTGTTTTATGGATTGATCTATCACCAAAATTCTCTTATCCTTAAAAAAAGGTTCACGGATCATTCTCAGCAAAAGACTGGATCCTGAAAGGCCTGCTCCGGTAATGATATAGTGGTAGTGTTCGGGCAATGGTGAATGTTGAGCAGTGAATTTATTTTTTGTAATATAGCACCATTGTTGTTGCTATATATTATAACTATTCGAAAGAAATAAAATTCGCCACAGATTCACAGATTAACACATATTATACTGAGAAAATCTGTGGCAACCTGTGAATCTGTGGCGAAAAGAAGACTACTTAACTGTTCCTCATTCTACTCTTATTATTGCTTTTGCAGCTGCTCATCCTGCCTCACTTTATCCCGGTATTTTTTTGCTACAAGTAACATCCCAAAACTTTCACCCTTGTGTTTATCCAAATGTTTGTGATGCATTTTATGTGCCCAACGTATTGCTTTAATATATCGGTTATTACTCCGTGTAAATAATTTAAAACGCTGATGTATAATAATTTCATGCACCAAAAAGTAAGCAAATCCATACAGCGCAATTCCTGCACCAATACTTACTACCCAATACGTCTTGCTCATACTGCCCAGCATGATACAAAGCCAGCTGGGTATAGCGAAAATGATGAAGAATGCATCATTTTTTTCAAAAAAACCAGGGCCTTTCTGGTGATGATCCTCATGCAGGTACCATAAAAAACCATGCATCACAAAACGATGGGTAAGCCAGGTTATGCCTTCCATGATACAAAAAGTAGCCAGTGTGATTACAATATATACCATAATTATAAATAAGTTCTGAGTGCCAGAAAAAACAACAATTGTATGATAAACAAATGTACAGCGAAATGGTTTGGCATGATGGACGTGAAGAAGCGGCGGTAAATAAATAACAATACCAGACTGATCAAAAACCAGCAGGTGTAATTGAACATGGGTACTTCTGCATTTTTCCATTGCCAGAAACCGAGTTTCATGGCGATGGGTTCCATTACCCAATCAAAAAATGTGGCCATGGCCGCACCATCAATAAAGAACGACCATATTTCCATTGTTTTCGATAATTCACCCCCCGATTTCTCAAACTGTTTTCTGGACCATTCATGAACCGATTGCATAATCGAGATACTTCCAAAAATCACTACAAACCAATTCAATCCTATCAAATAAGGCACGCCATTTAGTTTGGCTCCCATTAGATTTCCATATTGATAACTGCCAAACAAATGCCCGGTGTTAACACCAATCATTTCCGTAGCCATGCCTGCCAAAAAAGTGATCGCGAAAAAAAAGAAAAAAGAAAGTTTTTTTTGTGGCTGTGTCCAAATTAGTAATGCCACCATTAATGTAAGGTTCAATGAAGTGTTTTGGATGAACCATTCTTTATTAGCTGTACACAAAATGCCTATCGCGCCGCTAAGATGAAAGAGTATAGCGAGGGATGTGGCGATATGTAGTTTTGATAATTTCAATATTGATCTTTAGCCCCATTTTTTTTTGAAATAATCTGCGAATCTGCGGCTTACAATTTTATTTATTTTGATTAATGCTTCTTCAATCTATCAACTGCAACCATCTCACTCATGATCTTCGCACTTTGCAAACACAAAGGTATGCCACCACCGGGATGTACACTTCCGCCAACAAAATACAATCCTTTCACAGTTTTACTAAAATTAGGATGCCGCAGAAAAGCCGCCATTTTTGAGTTAGAGCTGGTACCATATAAAGACCCCATATACGATGCCGTTTTAGATTCGATCAAAACAGGATCCAATACCTGCTCTACTTCTATCAAAGGTTCAATATCTGTGCCTAATAAACGGCTTAATTTAGTAATAACAGCTTTCCGATATTGCCTGCGATACAATTCCCAATCCTGACCAATATTGGCAGGTGCATTTACCATTACAAACCAATTCTCTGCTCTCTTCGGCGATTGTATACCCGGTTCACATTTGGATGTGATATTGATATACACTGTTGGATCGTCGTACATTTTTTTTAATTTAAACAAATGATCAAACTCTGCCTCGTAATCTTTTGCGAAAAAAATATTATGCAAACCCAGTTGTGCAAATTCTTTTTTGATACCCCAATAAAAAATGAACGCGCTGCTGCTGCGTTCCTGCTTCAATATTTTTTTTGATTTGGATGCATCATTTAATAATTGTTTGTAAGTAAAATAAACATCCATATTACTTACAATTGTATCGGCCCATATATTTTCACCATTCACCACCACACCAATTGCCTTTCTTTCGTGCTGAATAATTCTTTCAACGGGTGAATTGAAATTGAACTTCACTCCTTTTTTCAAAGCCAACTCGTACAATGCATTTGTAATACTGATCATCCCACCTTTCGGATAAAACGATCCTTCATTGTGTTCCAGATGCGGGATCAAACTCAACATCCCCGGCGCTTTGTAGGGATTGCTTCCATTATATGTTGCATAGCGATTAAATAATTGTACCGTTTCAGGATTGGTAAAATGTGCCGCATTCATCTGATGCATTGTACGAAACAAATAAGGAAAACGTACTGCCCGCAAAGCAGTTCCTATCCTGCCTTTGGATAAGGTTGCTTTTTTATGCAAGGAATGATTCAGAAAAACATTTCCAATATCATGATACATTTTTTCAGACCTTTTTAGATACGATAAAAGACTGCTTTCTGTTTCTCCCAATTTATCGGCCAGCTCTTTCGCAAACAGGTTTTTATCGGCGTAAGCATTCACTACTATTCCGTTCTCATAAAAATAATGGCAGGATACAGGCATCTGTTGATAAGAAAAATATGTTTCCATTGGCACATTTGCCAAAGCAAAGAGCTCTTCAATGTATTGGGGTTGTGTAAATAGGCTGGGGCCTGCATCAAAACGATAACCGTTGATCTCAAAGTCGCTTAACTTGCCCCCGGGATAGGTGTTCTTCTCATAAACTTCAACGTCCATTCCCTGCACTGCCAAACGAATTGCACTTGCCATACCGGCAATACCGGCACCTATAATGATTGCTTTGGAAGAAAGGTTCATAAATTTGAGTGCAGAAGGTAAGAGAATTTTTATTCTCTTACACAGCTTTGTTTTGTTTCCACCATTCCATTACTCTGGGGTAAGCAATATGAAACCATGCAGTATAAAGTCCGGGTTTATTTTGTAACTCTTCCTCAATGGATTCCATCGTGCGGTAAGCATAATTGCACACTTCTTTAGGGTCCGGTGTAATAGCACCTTCGTAATAACCTACAAATACATGGTCAAATTCATATTCTGTTAAACCATTATCGAAAGAAGCCTGGTATACAAAATCAAATACTTTTTTTAACGGTGCTTCGAAACCCAACTCCTCTTCCAATCTGCGCGATGCGGCATCAATGGTTTCTTCTCCGGGCCTTGGGTGACTGCAGCAACTATTCGTCCACAAACCACCACTATGGTATTTATCCAAAGCGCGTTGTTGCAAAAGTGTTTCGCCTTTTTCATTAAAAATAAAAACACTGAAAGCCCTGTGAAGAAATGCTTTTTCATGTGCTTCCATTTTTTCCATGGTGCCTGTTTCCAAATCCCGCTCATCTACTAAGATCACTTGTTCCATGTTATGCAAATAAAAAACGAATAATAGTAATTATATCAAATTTAGCTGACTCCGAATTCCGGCTTTAGCAAGAATTAGTATTTTCCTGTAATCGGGGATACGAACCCTGCCTTGCATAATTCTTTGTGGCTGTACTCTCTTTATCTTTTTAAATAAAGAGAGATAATACTTATATGCTACATATACCCCAAATCTTGCTTTCGCAGGTAAGTGAACAATCCCTTCATAAGCATGATCAAAATCTTGCTGGATATCGGCTTCTATGGCAGTTTTATCAAATGCAGAAAAATTACTGAAATCACAACCAGGAAAATACATCCTTTCCAAACCTTCCACATCTGCTTTCAGATCACGCAAAAAATTCACTTTTTGAAAAGCAGATCCAAGACTTTTAGCAAAAGGTTTTAATTTTTCATACCCTGCATGATCGCCTTCACAAAAAATATACAAACACATCAGCCCCACTACTTCTGCACTTCCATAGATATATTGTTCATAACCGGCCCTGTCGTATTGTCTCTTATCGAGGTCCAGTTCCATGCTGTATATAAAAGCATCGATCAATTCCTTATCGATCTTGTATTTATTTACCGTTAACTGAAAACTATGCAATATTGGATTAAGGCTGATACCACGGTTGATGGCATCATACGTTGCCTTTTTAAATTCTTCGAGTAACACGGCTTTCTCATGTTGATGAAAAGTATCCACGATCTCATCCGCAAAGCGAACAAAACCATAAATATTAAAGACCGGCCCGCGCAGATCCTTATGCAATAGTTTAATAGCCGAAGAAAAACTGGTACTGTATTTCTCGGTAGTAATCCTGCTGCAATCCTGACTCAATTCATGAAACAGGTTCATCATATTGTTTAGTTGTTTTGTTATTTTTTGTGAATGGGCAATGGTGAATGGTCAATCTAATATTCACCATTGCCATTCACTATTCACCATCACTACTGACCACTCACGATTTCCCTCCAAACGCTTTCACCACTTCTCCCGCCACCACTTCTCCACTAATCAAACTCGGCGGCACACCCGGCCCCGGAACGGTTAACTGTCCGGTGTAAAACAGGTTCTTCACTTTTTTACTTCGGCATGCAGGTTTTAAAACAGCAGTTTGCAGTAAAGTGTTCGCTAAACCGTAAGCATTTCCTTTAAAAGCATTGTATTCGCTGATAAAATCGGTGTGTGCAAAGGATTTTTTATAAATAACTGAATCTTTTATTTCCTGTCCAAAATGTTTTTCCATTCGTTTAATGATCTTATCAAAATACCGGTCGCGCAGTTCTACAGTATCATTTTCCAATCCGGTAGCTACGGGTATTAGTACAAAAATATTTTCACATCCTTCGGGTGCCAGGCTTGCATCGGTAACTGATGTGGCACTTACATAAAACAAAGGATCTGTTGGCCATTCTTTGGTTGTATAAATTTCCTTTCCATGAACAGCGAAAGAAGTATCAAAGAACAAAGTATGGTGTTGAATGTTTTTGATTTTTTTATTTAATCCTACATAATATAAAAGACAACCGGGAGCCATCACGCGTTTATCCCAATAAGCATCTGTATAAGTGCGGCTCGCTGCCGGCAATAATTTTGTTTCGATATGATGATAATCGGCACCGCCAATTATTACATCAGCTTCATACAATGTTTCTGTTCCATTTGTTGAGGTAGCCCGCACTTGCTTAGCTGTATTGTTATCAACAACAATTTCTTTCACATTCTGTTCAAAGTAAAATTGCACGCCTAATTCAACCGCCAGATCATGCATACCTTGAACGATCTGGTACATACCACCTTCCGGATACCATGTTCCGCCTTTGATATCAGCATAATTCATCAAACTGTATAAAGCAGGTGTATGTTCGGGTAATGCTCCGAGAAACAAAACCGGAAACTCCATCAGCTCTACCAATTTCGGATGTGTAAAATATTTTGTCACATGCGATTTCATGGAGCGGAATACATCCAGTTTAAATAAGCCTTTTACAAGATCGATATCTATAAATTCTGTAAACGATTGTCCTGGTTTGAATACCAGTTTTTTTATTCCTACTTCATATTTGTACGCTGCTTCTGCTAAAAATTTCTCCAATTGTTTTCCGCTTCCTGGTTCTATGGAATTGAATAAAGATTGTAATTCCAGAAAATCTGCCGGAATATCAACGGGCCCATCAGGATAGTACACACGATAAGATGGATCCAGTCTTTTTAACTGATAATAGTCGGAAACTTTTTTCCCGAATTGATCAAAGAAACGTTCAAACACATCGGGCATCCAATACCAGCTGGGGCCCATATCGAAAGTAAAGCCATCCGCTTTCATATACCTTGCACGGCCTCCGGGGATATCGTGTTTTTCCAAAACAGAAACATCCCAGCCTGCTTTGGCCATGAAAGATGCAGCCGAAAGGCCCGCGAAACCGCTACCGATTATGACAACTTTCTTTTTCATTTTGGATGACTCAGAAAGTTAATTGAATAGTTTTAATAACGTTGGATCTGAGTCTTTAACAATTTTCGCGCAAAGTGGATCCTGCTCTTAATAGTACCCAGAGGCTCGCCCAACATATCTGCAATTTCATGGTATTTAAACCCATCAAAATATAACAGAAAGGGATTCCTGAAAATTTCAGGAAGATTATAAATTGCCTGCTGTACTTCTTTTAAATTAATGCCCGCAATTGCTTCGTTCGCTATTGCGCCTTGGTTCAGGTTTAACAAATATTCATTGGGTGTGCTGTCGAAAATGGTAGTCTGCTTTGCTTTTCTACGATAATTATTGATAAAAATATTACGCATGATCGTATACAGCCAGGCCTTAATATTAGTGCCAACATGGTATTTGTCCTTATTAGACAAGGCCCTGTACAAAGTTTCCTGAAACAGGTCTTTAGCCTCCTCAGTATCGTGTGTAAGTGTAACTGCAAAAGGTTTCAAAAACTCCGCATTGCTCATCAACATCCGGTCAAATTCTACAGAGGACATAATTAGTGTTTAAAGTTTGATACGGTAAAGTTAAACAAAATACCCATGGAATCAAATTTATTATAGAGACATATACACTCATTTGAGCAGCACTAAGTTATGTACGAAGAATTGCCAGAAATTGTTCAGGACAATTGAATTATTTACAGGGAAGACACGTATTCCATTACTTCTGACAAAGATTTTTTAAAACTGAAGTTGGCTGGGACTTTCTTTTTATAGGATTGGGTAAGAACCCCCGAAACGATAATCTTCCTGTTTGGCATACGGTTATAGGAACCGATCAGAAACTTTTCAAAATTGAAACTATTGGCAACCGAAGTAAGATGAGCATAGAGAAAGTCGGGGGTTTTGAGGTTTGCTACATATTCCACATCTTTCAAAGGAACATTGGCTCCAAGATATAATACCTTAATTCCACGGCTTTTTAGTAAATAATGCATAAACAGTAAGCCCAACTCATGATGTTCACCTTCAGGGAGAAATAATAGAAGGGTTTTATCTGATTGAATTAAGCTATTTGCCCCATCAATTCCAACAATAAGTTTTTGGCGGATAATATTGGTTACCAGGTGTTCCTGAGCCGGGTTGATATGGTTGGTAAGCCATAAAACGCCAATTCGTTCCAAAAAAGGGAAAAGGATCTGAATAATGGCTTTTTCAATGCCTTTTGATTTGATATAAGCTTCCAAAACCAATTCAAATTCTTCCATTTGAAGATTGGCCATACATCGGATAAGGTTATTTACAATACGCTCCTGCTGAGCTTCTACCTGAGAGAGGGAGAGGATCTTTTGGTTCATATCGTCCATGGTCATACGGTCGATATGCGAGATCTTATATCCATATTTATTTAACAAGGCGATATTCAACACCTTTTGAAGTTCATCATTCGAATAATACCTGATATTGGTTTCAGTTCGTTTGGGGCTCAACAGAGAATAACGTTGTTCCCAGATCCTGATAGTATGGGCCTTGATCCCGGATAGGTTTTCCAGATCTTTGATGGTAAAAGCGTTCATGCCTAATGTAACAAGAGTCAGGCCTTTTTGTTTAATATTTTTTACAAAAAGATAATCAAACCGAAAGTCAAATGCTTTCGGATTACAATAAACCAATAGATAGTGCAGATCCCTCTATTTGAGGCGCTTAAGATATTCGCCGTAACCACTTTTGGCATATTTATCACCCAAAATCATTAGCTGTTCCCTGTTGATGAATCCCATTCGATAGGCAACTTCTTCAATACAACCTACTTTCTGACTTTGGCGTTTTTCGATAACTCTTACAAATTCGCAGGCATCGGCAAACGAATCAAAGGTTCCGGTATCTAACCAGGCAGTTCCGCGATTCATTATTCCAACCTTTAAAATTCCTTTTTCCAGATATACCCTGTTTACATCTGTGATCTCATATTCGCCACGTGCAGAGGGTTGCATGGTTTTAGCGATCTTCACTACTGAATTATCATAAAAATAGAGACCGGGTACCGCATAATTTGATTTAGGCATTTTTGGCTTTTCTTCGATTGAAATAGCCTGTTGTTTCTCATCAAACTCAACCACACCATATCTTTCAGGGTCGTGTACTTCGTAAGCAAATACGGCAGCACCTTCTATATCATTGAATGATTGTACCAGTTTACTAAAGCCGGCACCATAAAATATATTATCTCCCAAAATAAGGGCCACCTTATCTTTTCCTACAAAATCAGCCCCTATTACAAATGCCTGAGCAAGTCCGTTAGGTACCTGTTGAACCGCATATTCAAAGCGACAGCCAAGTTCGGCACCATCGCCCAGCAATCGCTGAAACTGGGGTGAATCTTCCGGAGTGGTAATGATCAGAATCTCATTAATACCTGCCAGCATTAACACTGAAAGCGGGTAATAGATCATGGGTTTATCATAAACAGGCATTAACTGTTTACTGATGCCTTTTGTGATCGGGTAAAGTCTTGTACCGGATCCGCCTGCCAGAATAATGCCTTTCATAACTTAAAATTTTAAAGTGCTTTTTGCTTCCTGTAAAGTAGGGAGTATGGTGTCTTTTTCTGATAATAAAAATTCGGATTCAGCTAACTGCCAATCGATTGCCATTTCAGGATCGTTGTAAATGATACCGCCTTCTTCGGCTTTGTTATAAAAGTTATCGCATTTATAAAAGAAAACGGCTGTTTCGCTCAATACTACAAATCCATGTGCAAAACCACGGGGAACCAGTAATTGGGTATGACTATCCTCCGATAATTCTACAGCCACATGTTTACCAAAGGTTGGAGAATTTTTCCTGAGATCTACTGCAACATCGAGCACTTTTCCTTGTAAAACCCTTACCAGTTTTGCCTGTGCATGTTCTCCATGCTGAAAGTGAAGTCCACGTAATACACCTCTTTGTGATCGTGACTGATTATCCTGAACAAAATTCAGGTCCATTCCTGTTTGATCAAAAAATGTTTTGCGGTTAAAGCTCTCAAAAAAATATCCCCGATGATCTCCAAAGAAAGTATCATGGATTAATAAGCAATCTTCAATAATTGTTTTTTCTACCCGCATAATTATCTGTTATCGTACATTGACTCGTAATAGTTTTGGTAAGCGCCACTGGTAACATTTTGTAACCACGTTTTATTGTTCAAAAACCAGTCAATGGTTTCGCTTAAACCTTGCTCAAACGTTACAGTTGGTTTCCAACCCAGTTCTTTATTGATCTTTGTGGCATCAATCGCATAGCGCCTGTCATGGCCCGGTCTGTCTTTAATATAAGTGATCAGTTTTTCGCTATATCCTTTTTCTCTTCCCAGTTTTTCATCCATCTGTGCACATAGGAGTTTTACGAGATCAATATTTTTCCATTCATTAAATCCACCAATATTATAGGTTTCGCCATCTGCCCCTTTATGGAATATCAGGTCAATTGCCAATGCGTGGTCTTTTACAAAAAGCCAGTCACGAGTGTACAAACCATCTCCATAAACCGGCAATGGTTTTTCTTCAATGATATTATTGATGAACAGCGGGATCAGTTTCTCCGGAAAATGAAAGGGACCATAATTATTGGAACAGTTTGAGATCACTGTTTGCATATGATAGGTTTCGCGGTAAGCCCTTACAAAATGGTCTGAAGAAGCTTTACTGGCTGAGTATGGCGAATTAGGATCATAGGCAGTTGTTTCTGTAAACAGACCTGTATCTCCCAAACTACCATATACTTCATCGGTTGAAATATGATAGAAAAGATGTTTGGAATAATCATCTTTCCATTTTTTTCTGGCAGTGTTAAGCAGATTAACTGTTCCGATAACATTGGTGTATACAAAATCAAGTGGTGAAACAATGGAACGATCCACATGCGATTCGGCAGCCAGGTGAACCACATCAGTTATCGCATATTCATCAAACACTTTATTCAATGCATCTGCATCCAGAATATTTACTTTGGCGAAATGATAATTGGACTTTTTTTCAATATCTGTAAGGTTTTCAAGATTGCCGGCATAGGTAAGTGCATCCAGGTTAATAATCTTATAATCAGGATACTTATTAACGAAAAGCCTTACTACATGAGAACCGATAAATCCGGCACCGCCGGTGATCAGAATATTCTTAGACATGATTTTCAAATTCAATTGGAATAATATGCAAAGTAACAATAAATCCTGTGAGTATTCTATGAAAGAAATCATGAATTGGCCATTAAATTCCACTAAATATCAACCCCTAAAACAGTCATTATGGAGATAGCTTTATCTTTCTTATCTTCAACACAGAAAAAATTGCCATGAACCAACGTTATTATTCGCTTGATGTTTTCCGGGGCGCTACGGTTGCCCTGATGATATTGGTAAATAACCCGGGTAGCTGGGCACATATTTTTTCTCCACTGGAGCATGCCACCTGGCATGGCTGCACTCCTACCGATCTGGTTTTCCCTTTTTTCCTGTTTGCCGTAGGTAATGCCATGGCTTTTGTTATGCCTCGTTTTGAACAGGCCGGACCGGCTGTATTCTGGAAAAAAGTAATTAAAAGAACCCTGCTCATTTTTGCCATCGGTATTTTTCTGAACTGGAGTCCTTTTGTACGCTGGGATGGAGAGAATATCGCCTGGAAAATCTGGCAGAATGTGCGCATTTTCGGCGTATTACAAAGAATAGCCCTTTGTTATTTTTTTGCTTCTGTGATTGTTTATTATGCTAAAACACGAGGTGCTTTTGTGATCAGCGCTGTTTTGCTGTTGGTTTATTGGTTTATTTGTTTATTTATGGGAAACGCGGCTGATCCGTATAGTTTATCAGGATGGTTTGGCACTAAAATAGACATCAGTCTGTTAGGACTTACCCATATTTATAAAGGAGAAGGTGTTCCGTTTGATCCGGAAGGATTGAGTAGTTCGATGGCTGCTATTGTACAAGTGATCTTTGGTTTTTTTGTTGGACAATATATTCAGCAGAAAGGAAAAAGTTATGAAATGTTATCAAACCTGTTTGTGGCAGGGTTGGTTTTATTCTTCACAGGTTATTGCTGGGATATGGTTTTCCCGGTAAATAAAAAGATCTGGACAAGCAGCTATGTTCTTTATACAACCGGACTGGCTATTATGGCTTTAGGAGTAATGATCTACCTGATAGAATTTAAAGAGAACAAAGGTGCCTGGAGTAAATTCTTTGATGTGTTTGGGAAAAATCCATTGTTCATTTTTGTATTGAGTGGATTTTTACCAAGGGTTTCCGCTATGCTGCGTTGGGTTGATCATATTACAGAAGATGGTAAAAAAGTGTACACTTCTTTCTTTCCCTGGTTTTATGAACATATCACTAAAAATATTGCAGCAGATCTACGTGTAGGTTCACTTGTGTACGCATTATGTATGATAGCGATGTATTGGTTGATTGTGTATGTGTTGGATAAGAAGAAGATATATGTAAAAGTGTAGGGGCGTGAGACGTGAGGCGTCAATCGTGAGTAGGGGGTGATGGCATCCGGATGACATTGATTGGACGGATGGCAACTATATTTTTGACTAGTTACTGTAAACTGCTAACTCATTTTCTTCGCAGGATTACCCGCATAAGTTCCGGGTTCTGTAATATTTCTGGTTACAACCGCGCCTGCGCCTATTACTACATTATTACAAATAGCTACCGGCATTATTGTAGCATTACTGCCAATAGAAACATGATTTCCAATATACGTTGATTTCCATAGCTCTTTATTTCTCTCGGCAGGTTTTCCTGCTTTGAAATCATCATTAATAAACATTACACCGTGGCCAATAAAACAGCCAGAGCCAATGGTAACCAATTCGCAGATAAAACTGTGTGATTGAATGCGGCAGTCATTTCCTATTACAACTCCTTTCTGTATTTCAACAAAGGGGCCGATAAAACAGTTATTTCCAATTGTGCATTCATATAAATTACAAGGCTCTACCAACTCTACATTCTCTCCGAATATAACATCGCGTATACCTGCTATTGATGATTGATAGGCCATGTAATAAAACTACAATTTATTCACCAAACTCTTTGTGTTCCTTTGTGCCTTCGGGTCTTAATGGTTAAAAATAAATTGAACCACAATACCCGAAGGAAAAGTGGCATGAAGAAAAGTGTAAATTTTCATTTTTTTGCTGCGCGATAAATACGTTCGATGATTTCAATTGTTTTCAAACCTTCCAATGCGCTTGCATAAAATTGGGTGCCTTTTTGAAGTGTATCAATCAGGTTTGCATATACTTTGTCGTGATTACTCATAGAACCTTTGTATGTACCATAATCATTGGCTTCCCCAATAATGCCAAAATTTTCAATTATATAACCTGCAAAGCCTTGATACTCTACTGTATTCAAATATTCACCGCCAACTTTTACAGTTCCATTTTCTCCCAAAATTGCTAAAGAACCTTCCCGATTTTTTGCAAAACTATTTATAGAAAAATTGATCGTTCCTATAATTCCATTTTCAAATTCAAGTATTACCGCACCACAATCTTCAAATTCAATGGCATTTTGGTGATTAGCATTTTTAGTGATAGACTTTATTTCCTTTACATCCCCAAAAAGCCAATACAGCAAATCTATAAAATGACTGAACTGTGTAAACAAGATACCTCCGTCCATGTCTTTGGTTCCTTTCCAGAGATCATTGTAATAATCATTATTACGATTCCAGAAGCAGGTTAGTTGTATGGAAGATATTTTACCAAAAGCCTTTTCATCTATCGCTTTTTTAACGGCTGCTACAGGTGGGTTGAAACGATTTTGCATCACCGTAAACAATTGTTTGCCTGAAATAAGTGCAGCTTCGATCATTTTTCTACAATCATCCGTTGATAAAGCCATCGGCTTCTCAACAAGAACATGAAAACTTTTTTGCAAAGCAAGAATAGCGTGTTGTGCATGTAAACCATTGGGAGTGCAGATTACCACAACATCTATCTCTGATTTAGTGGCTAAAAGATCTTCAATCTTTATAAAATAATCTGCTGAATACTTTTCTGCCAAAGCAATGGCTTTCGTTTCTACGATATCACAAACCGCAACCAATTGTCCATAGGTATGAATATGCATTGCATGACGCTCTGCAATTCGTCCACAACCTATGATAGCAAAACGGATTGGGTTCATATTATCTTTTAAAGAAAAACGGTTTCAGCCTTTGCGATACTTTCGGGTTTGCCAACATCGATAAGGTGTGCGCCGGTATGATCGAACGAATTGATGGTATGATCTTTTGCCAGGTCGAGGTAAACATCTACC
Organism: Chitinophagaceae bacterium; assembly: GCA_947372235.1. Classification (GTDB taxonomy): domain Bacteria; phylum Bacteroidota; class Bacteroidia; order Chitinophagales; family Chitinophagaceae; genus Sediminibacterium. Next base: position 13,736 of record CANBSW010000044.1, read on the forward strand.
ATGGAAAATTTTCCCTCTTGTTTGATCAGTTTTAATAATTCCGTACTGATCACATGTATTCCGCTGAATGCTTTCTGGTTAAGAGGTTCCACAACTCTCACGATTTTTTCTTCCCCCGTTTTCACATTCCTCCATCCGCTTAAAATATGTTGATCATCAAACAAAAAATAGCGGGAGGTTTCTCTTTCGCTTACGGCCAGTGTAGCCAATGGTTTCTGTTTTCTGTGTTGATCTATCATGCCCACTAAATTCATATCCGTCAGTATATCTGCATTCATTACCACAAAATCTTCTGTGCCCTCAAAATACCATCCTGCTTTTTGTAATCCGCCACCGGTTTCCAATACTTCTGCCGTTTCATCAGAGATAGTAATGGTGCTCCCCCAACCCTTATTCTTTTCAATTGTATCAATAATCTGGTCTGCAAAATGATGCACATTTACAATCACATCATATATACCATGCTTCTGCAGGTATTCAATATTTCTTTGCAGCAATGGTTTCCCGTTCACCTCCGCCAATGCTTTGGGGTGATGATCTGTCCAGGGTTTGAGGCGGGAGCCGAGGCCCGCGGCGAAAATCATAGCCTTAACACCCCCTAGCCCCCTGAAGGGGGAATTAGTATTCAGCATTTATGATATTTTGTTTGAATTTCATTTTTATCATTTACAACAAATTTTATAAAAGAGCATTTAATTACCTCCCCCTTTAGGGGGTTGGGGGGTGATGGGGGTTAACCAGTTCTGCTTATTCGTATGTTCCAGTTTCACTTTCGTTTTAAATTTATTTCTTAAATGCCTTGCCGTTTGTTCTGCAGCATATACACTTCTGTGCTGACCGCCGGTACATCCAAAGTTGATCATTAAATGATGAAAACCTCTTTGCAGATAATTCTCAACAGTAATATCGATCAGATCCCAAACACTGTTTAAGAACTCATTCATTTTAGTGCGCTGTTCTAAAAAATCCTGAACAGATTTATCCTGTCCGGATAAGGTTTTGTACTCATCAAAACGCCCGGGGTTTAAAATACCGCGCATATCAAACACAAAGCCACCCCCATTTTCACTGGGATCATTCGGAATGCCTTTTTTATAACTGAAACTGTTTACTTCAATCACCAATGGCGTATCTGCATTTGCCTGAATGGGTTCAAAACGTTTGATCATTTTATCTTCCACTACCAAACGCAATACACGATCGAACTCCGGTGTAACAATACCAACCCGTTTGTTATCAATAAAAAAACGCAGGTTCTTTAAGGCTAATGGAATACTCGCTAAAAAATGTGCCTTTCTTTCAAACAATCCGCGGAAGCCATAAGCGCCCATTACCTGAAGCAAACGGATCAACACATATCCATTGTACTGGCTCACAAATGTGATGCGGTCTACCGGTTTTTGTAACAACCCATCAATTTGATCCATATAATATTCCAGCAATGAGTCTTTCCATTCTTCACTTAATTCTGCTTTGGCCTGCCATAATAAAGAAGCTACATCATATTGCAGTGCCCCTTTCATTCCACCCTGGTAATCAATAAAACTAACTTCATCCTCTTTCACAATAATATTCCGGCTTTGAAAATCTCGGAACATAAAATATTTGTATTCTGTATGGGTGAGATAGGTGCTTAATGCATCAAAATCATCCAGCATGGCCTGTTTATCGTAAGGCAGTTGTAACGTATCTAAAAAATAATATTTGAAATACAACAAATCGCTCATAATTGCCTGTTTGCCGAATTCTTTGGCAGTAAGGCACCAGTCGTAATTCAGGTTTTTATCTCCCAAAATTTGCACGCGGGCCAGTTGGACTAAACTTTTTTGGAAAAGGCTATAGGCATATTCACCATGACCATTGGCTTCCAGCTTATTCAGCAAAGACTCAGTACCAAGATCTTGTTGGATATAAATGGTATCCTCTTCATTTACCCCCAGAATATGCGGTACCGGTAATCCTGCATTTACAAAATGGCGACTGAAATAGATAAAGGTTTGTGTTTCTTTCTTATTAAGATTATAGGTGGCAATAAAGGTTTCGTTGTCCAAATAGATCCGGAAATAGATCCTGTCGCTACCACTTTGGGGTAGTTTTTCAATTCTGTCTGCTTTAGGGTTCCCTATCGATTCAAACAATTTGCCAATGGCTTCAATCACTGCCTCCATAATAGTTGCTGGTTTGAAGCGAAAATAAAGCTTAGAGGGGAAAGGAAGGTCGGGATTTTTGGGAGATGGAATATTGGTATATATGGTAATATAGAATTATATACAGAATAGAAAAGGCTCCTTTAGGTTTTCTTTAGCAAAATATTAAGGCTTCTTTAATAACCAAAAGAGTCGTTTTAGTATCTAAACCTTTGTTAAGGTGATGACAATCATGCTTTCATGAACCGTCAATAATTAGCTTTACCCCCTAAACTCAATGCACATGCGGATTCTTTCGGCGATAGCCTTATGCGTTTTATTCTCCTCTTTTACTCCGGTTACAACAACCTGGGGAACCAATTTCGATAAAGCCAAACAACAGGCAGCGGCAGAACACAAATTTATTGTATTGAATTTCTCCGGCTCCGACTGGTGTGGGCCCTGTATTCGTTTACACAAGGAAATTTTGGATGGGGATGCATTTCTTTCTTATGCAGACAAAAATCTGGTTTTGGTGAATGCTGATTTTCCCAGACAGAAAAAAAATCAATTGGCCAAAGCGCAGCAGCAGCAAAATGATAAACTTGCAGACAGATATAATAGTAAAGGAGATTTTCCTTTAACTGTTCTTTTAAATGCAGATGGTAAATTACTGAAACAGTGGGAAGGTTATCCCAAAATGAGTATTGATGAATTTATAGCTGATATTAAAAACACAGTAGAATCAAATAAATAATTTTTGAGCCCCGAAGAAACCAAGGTTTCTTAAAATAAAACTAAATGCAAATAAAAAAGAGCGCACAAAAGATCAGAACAGGTATTGCAGTTGGCATGATTGCCGCTGCCACTGTTGTTTCCTGCAGCCCGGTAAAAGAATACCAGAAAAACCGTTTAAACGATGGTGAAATGGCATTGGCCAACCGAAAAGTAGAGAAAACAGAACTCAGCTTTCAATCTTACCGCGAAGGTGCATCCGGAGCGAATGCGGGTAAAAGCGGCGGTGGCTGCGGTTGTAATTAATTGGAAACTGTTCTAAACTTTTGTAATGAGAAAATTATCACTAACCGTAATTGGTTTATATATTGGTTTACTGGCTGCGTTTTCGCAAAACAGTAAACCGGATAGCACACAATTTAAAAGCCGTAAGATTTCTTTCGAAGAAGCGAATCTGGTTTCCAGTTATTATAAACAGGATGGAAATAATTCTGCTGTAACCGGCGGTATTGGTTCTGAAAAACTAACCGATATTTCAAATTCCATTGAGATCAAATTACATAAATGGGACGTGAAGGGAAGAAAACATACCTATGATTTTGAGTTAGGTGTGGATCATTATACTTCTGCTTCTTCAGACCTGATCGATTCAAAAGCCAACTCTTCTGCATCGCATGCAGATACACGCGTTTACCCATCTGCCAACTGGACGATGGAGAATGATGCAAAAGGAACCACCTTTGGTGCCGGTGGATCTATCTCTTATGAGTTTGATTATTTATCGTTTGGCGGCAATATAAATTTTGCTAAAAAAACAAAGAACCGTAATGGAGAATTCAGTGGCAAGTTGTTTACTTATATAGACAACTTAAAATTGATTTATCCTGTTGAATTACGAACGGGAGCAACCACACCGCGTGGCGAAAATTATCCAACTGCCGGACGAAATACTTTTGGAGGTTCATTCTCTTATTCGCAGATCGTAAACCAAAGATTGCAACTGGCCTTTTTATTAGATGTGATCTACCAAAGCGGTTATTTGGGATTACCTTTTCACCGTGTGTATTTTAATAATGGAACAGAGTTAGTAGAGTCATTGCCGGGAACAAGGATTAAAACACCCATCGGTTTCCGTGCCAATTATTTTGTGGGTGACAATGTGATACTACGTGGATACTATCGTTACTACAAAGACGATTGGGGCTTAGATGCGCATACATTGAATCTGGAAACCTCTGTTAAGATCACTCCATTTGCATCGGTATCTCCTTTCTATCGTTACTATACACAAAGTGCCGTAGATTATTTTGCACCGTACATGACACATAAAACCACTGACCCATATTATACAAGTAATTATGATCTGTCGAAATTTACCAGTCAGATGTACGGAGCCGGTATTCGCCTAACGCCACCCAAAGGAATACTGGGCATGGAACACTGGAGTATGTTAGAATTACGATATGGCCACTACACAAAAAGTAATGGGATGAACTCGGATATTCTTTCCATGAATTTAAAATTCAAATAGCTAATCCTACTTTGTTAAAATGCCCCCACTAGTTCTGGGGGCATTTTAATTTATAGAAATCAGAAAACAGATTTTTATTATTTTTAGATATATGAAGCAACTGTTCTGTATATCGCTGATGATTTTAGTGTTTGCACAAATTTTGCCTGCCCAAAAACCTATTGAAAGATATTTAGACTATCGCTATAAAATATGTGAACCCGAAAGAGCACGTTTTGTAGGATTGATTGTAAAAACAGATTCAGGTTGGGTTAGAGTGAATTATTATCTGCCCTCCAAAAAAACAGAAATGAGAGGTTTATATAAAGACAGTAATTGCACCGTTAAGAATGGATGGTTCTATTATTTTCATGCAAACGGAAAACTGGAATCGATAGGAAAGTTTGAAGACAATAAAAAAGAAGGAATGTGGCTGGAATTTTATCCCAACGGATATATTAAAGATTCTACAGTATTTGATTCTGGAGAAAAAACAGGGGTTTCTTTGCAATGGTATAACAATGGTTATTTAAAAGACTCCACACACTACAAACCGGATGGCACTGCAGTTCAGGTTACCTGGTATGATGATGGGGCTGTTTCTTCTGCCGGTCGTTTGAATTACGTCAATCTGTTAACCGGTAAATGGCAGTTCTTTCATAAAAATGGAAAAATAAGTGCTGATGAAGTGTATGACAATGGCAAACTTTTGCGCAGAACTTATTTTTCTACATTTGGTGTGCCAGAATCAGATACAAGCATTGTTGAAAAACCGGCAACTTTTCCGGGAGGTATCAATGAGTGGTCAAAATTTTTGGGTAAAAAATTATACTGGCCAACCAATTACCAGATTGTTGGTGGTGAAAGAGCAGAAATAGGCGTTGATTTTATGATTGATGAAGATGGCAATGTAAAAGACATCAATATCAATATCCCTTTTGAAGAAGCATTTAATAATATTGTTTATAAAGCCATAGCCGCCTCTCCCAAATGGATACCTGCTATGTCGCATAACAGAAAGGTTGCCTATCATCATAAACAAACGGTTGCGTTTGGGCAGAGAAAGGAGTAGATATGTTTCTCAAAACAACCTCCCCTGCTCCCCCGGCCTCCTAAACTTACTGCAATCCAGTTCCCATCTTTCTGCATTCAGCTTATAGATCTTATTGTATTTAATAAACTGTTGTCTTACCAGATCTGAAATAGGTCCTTCACCGCGCATACGAACACCGTAGCGGCTATCATTTACTTTACCTCCATGGCCTGTTTCTATCAGATGCCAAACCTTATCTGCACGATCAGGAAAATTCTTATAGAGCCAGTCGTGGAAAATGAGTTTGATGGCACCATTCAAACGGATAAATGTATAGGCAGAAAAAGTTGCTCCATTTTCACTCGCGGCTTCCATGATGCGTTGCATTTCATGTTCATTCAAACCCGGTATCATCGGGCCCAGCATTACACCGGCTCTTACACCCGCATCGCTCAATTCTTTTATTACACGCAGTCTTTGTTTGGCAGTAGTGGTACGTGGCTCCATGGCACGGCGCAGGTCTTCATTAAAAGAAGTGATGCTTACCAGTACGCTCACTAATTTTTTCTTTGCCATCTCCTGCAACAATTCTTTATCGCGCAGTATGCCGGCATTTTTTGTGATCATTCCTACCGGCTGGTTAAACTCATTACACACTTCCAGCAACTGCCTTGTTATACGATATATTTTTTCTGCAGGCTGGTAACAATCTGTATTACCACTTAAACTGATGGGCACACATTCCCAATTCTTATTCATTAAAAATTTACGCAACAGCTCGGGTGCATTTTTTTTAACGATGATCTTTCTTTCAAAATCCAGTCCTGCGCTATAACCCCAGTATTCATGGGCATTACGGGCATAGCAGTAGATGCAGCCATGCTCGCAACCCTGATAGGGGTTCATGCTGTACCACATGCCTACATCCGGACTGTCTACTTTATTTACCAGGCTTTTGGCATGGTCTTCCAGATATACGGTGGCGGAGTTGGGTTCGGTCCAATCGTCAATGCTTTCAATCTGTTCCCGTATTTTCTGGTTTTTCAGAAAACGGTTTTTGGGATTGAATTGTGCGCCACGGCCTTTCAGGTAATTGCTTTCTTCTTCCATAAAAAATATTCTTATCAGGTGAAGAGTTCCGACTGAACAGTCACCACCTTCTCATTCAATAACTTAAATTTTCTGATCATCTCAAATGTTTTCTCACTTTCTCTCTTCCGCAATAACAACAAATGATCTACCACAAATCGTCCACTAAAATGTGTGTGACTCATTTCCAGCCAACCCTTCTCATACTGCCAGGGCAATAATTTTCGCGCAATATTGATATGTGGATCGGTAATAAAATGAGGCTTACGTTCCTTATCAATTTTAAATAAATGCTGAATAGGTCTGAAAGATTTTACCAGTTCTATGATCTGTGTTTGTGTGGTAACATTGATAAAAATGCTGTGTGTAGGAAAACTGCCAAAATCATGCAACTCCACCAAAAAAGAGTTTTGTTCTGCCGTGAGCGATTGTAAGCGACGAAGAATTCTTTGCTCCATCATTTCATATTGTTCAAATCTTACTAACGTGATATTGGGTTTGCCAATAACAGCGGCGGCGCAATCATATTTATCTGCAAATAATTTTTTTATGGAGGAGATTTCATTTCGCAAAGATTCATGGGGTTCTATCACGAGTAAGTATTGAGCGGTGGCGTAGGATGAAAGGATCTCGGATTGCATGGATTTTTGGTATGATTTCGCAGATTAAACCCTCCCCTAACCCCTCCCTGAGAGGGAGGGGAAACAGAAAAAATATAAAATAAATTACGGTTGCAACCCAAATACATTGATCTGCTTACATGCATCAAACTGATGCTGCCTTCTCAATAACAACAATTCCTTCACTTCAAAGCTTGCATAAAAATCTTTTTGTGCGTAGGCCGTTGCTGCTTCGTGATAAACGTTTTCCGGCAGTCTTCTGGCAATGGTTAAATGCGGGCGCGTAATCAAATGCACTTCCGGACAACCATTACTCCTCACATATTGATCAACCACTTTTAATTCTTTGGCCAATTGTTGAAACGGCCCGTGATCCTGCACGCGCAGGTAAATGGTATGATTGGCAAAACCACTGTATTTATCCAGCGTTACCGTAAATTTTTTCTGCGTACTAATAACCCGGTGCATCCAGCGGATCAGGGTATCTTCCATGGCTTCCATGGCTAAAAAATTAGCTACTGTAATATGCGGTTTGGTTTTAATGGCCACCTGCTCTTTGTATTGTGCAGAAAAAAACTGTTTCTCGGCCATCACCTGCGCATACACAGCATCATCCGGATGCGCTACCAGCAAGTACTCGTACATGCATACCTGCGGACTAAATGTTCTGTTTTGTACCAACCCTGTTTCCATAAATAAAATTTTACCGGGATAATTATTTTAGTATAAATTTACTAAATAATTTAGCATTTCAAAATTAATTTTATATGGACGGTGAACAATGGTATGGAGCCGCCTACAAAGGCTCTAAGAAATTTAACCAGTGGGAAATACCCACTGCCAATGCAACCGGCTTTGGCGCAGCGGCAGATGATTATATGGAACGGGGCATTGATCTGAACGAACAACTCATCCGAAACAAACCTGCCACCTTTTTTTTCCGTATGAACAGCGATGCCATGATAGATGCCGGAATTTTCAGCGGCGATGTATTGATTGTAGATCGCAGCGTAAAAGCCGTCAACGGAAAAATCATCGTAGCCATCGTTAACGGCGAATTATTGGTGCGGCGATTGCAAACGCATATCAAAGGTGTTACGCTTATTGCAGAAAACAAAAAGTACGGAAATATCCAGATCGATGAGTTTAGTAATTATGCGGCATGGGGGGTGGTTATATATTCAATTCATACCCCCTAACCCCCTGAAGGGGGAACTAATATTGTGTAATGTGGAATTATGTGCTATGAAAAGAAAAATGTTTTTTGATGCAGATCCTTTATTGTTTGAGAGGGCTAAATATTTACGAAATCATCTTACTGATGCGGAAATGAAACTGTGGGGATTTTTGCGTACAAACCCGATAGGGTATAAATTCAGAAGACAACACCCGATTGGAATTTATATTGTTGATTTTTATTGTCATACCATAAAATTAGTTATCGAAGCTGATGGAAATATACATGATCAACCAGACGTTCAACAATCGGATAAAGAACGTCAGCAATCACTAGAATCAGATGGCCTGCAAGTAATTCGCTTCTCCAATGATGATATACTCAAGCGTACAGAATTTGTAATAGAACAGATAAATAATATGCTAATCACAAAATTAACTCCCCTTTGCGCCGACGCTGAAGCCTTAGCGCAAGAGTCAGGGGGCTGGGGGGTATGATCGCAATCATTGACTGTAACAGTTTCTACTGCTCCTGCGAACGTTTGTTCAAACCAAACCTCAGGAATTCTCCCGTTGTAGTGCTCAGCAATAACGACGGCTGCATCATCTCGCGCAGCGATGAAGCCAAAGCATTGGGTGTAGAAATGGCCGGCCCCTATTTCAAAGCAAAACCCTTGATCGAAAAATATGGAGTAGCTACTTTTTCATCCAACTATAATTTATATGGCGATCTCAGCTGGCGTGTGATGGAAACACTTCGTAAGATACTACCACCCCATTGCGTTGAAGTATATTCGGTAGATGAATGTTTTGTAGACCTCTCACATATACCCAAAGAAGAATTGCAAGCCTTCTCATTATACATGCGCGAAACCGTTGAAACATGGACCGGCATCAAAGTATCTATTGGTGTAGCTCCTACCAAAGTATTGAGTAAAATAGCCAATCGCTTATCGAAAAAACACAAAGAAGCCACCAACTGTGTTTTGGTGTTAGACACGCCACGCAAAACAGAACAGGCATTACAAAAAACACCGATCGAAGATGTTTGGGGTGTAGGTTACCAGTATGCAGAAAAGTTAAAACGCTATTCCATCAACACCGCATTTGACCTGAGTAAAAAAGATATTATCTGGGCCACAAAAAATTTAGGTGGCGTTACCGGTGCAAGATTGGTTCGCGAATTAAAAGGTATCCCAAGTATTCAGATGATGGATGAACTCATCAACAAAAAAATGATCGCCACCACACGTATGTTTGGCTCGCCTGTTACAGAACTATGTGATATTAAGGAAGCCGTAGCCACCTATACAGCACGCGCTGCAGAAAAACTAAGACGGCAAAACGGAGCCGCCAATACCATCAGTGTTTTTGTGGTACCAAGAGAACAATCGCATACCACACATTTCAGGCATGGGCCAAGTATTGGAAGTTATGTGATATTGCCATTGGCAACATCCTGCACCAATGAACTCATCAAGCCCGCAGTGGCACTGGTAGAAAGATTGTATGAAAAGGGCCGGTTTTACAAAAAAGCCGGTGTAATGTTAAGCGGCATTGTTCCCGACAGCAGTATACAGGGAAATCTTTTTTCACCCGCAGCAAAAAACAAAAACCGTTTGTTGATGAGCATGATGGACAATGTAAATTTCGCAATGCGCGATGATGTACTAAAATTTGCATCCTCCGGCACTTCGCGTGATTGGAAAATGCGGCAGGAACTCCGAAGCCCGCGCTATACAACAAGATGGGATGAGATCTGTGAAGTAAAGTAACTCCTAGCAATTCAATCTTTCACCGCTACCGGAAATTTCTTAAACAATATTCTCATCGCAGCATCTGCTGTTTGATGAACACCTGATTGACTCTCCGGTAAAATACCCTGAATGGCTCCCTTCCATACCATTTTATTTTGTGCGGCATCCACTAAGTGTAATGTAACCGTTCCTTCCCGGTAACGGCCTACTTCAACTTCTTCACTCTTCCAGGTATACGTTCGCTGGCCAATATACAAAGGGGCATCGGTAGAAAAATTGGTTTGTCTTGTTTGTGTTTGCTCTTTGGCAACAATGCCAATGTTTACCCACAGATCGGGGTTCTTGTCCTGCAAACTATACCCACGCTCTGTAAGCTCATTGGCGATGGCTGTTTTTAAAATAGATACTTTAGTATCAAACCCTTTACTAACCGTATCGCCGGAAGCACGCAGGCGGTAAAAACCAAAGGTTTTATATTTTGAGAGATTGGCATTATCTGCCGTTTCTGTATGCAATACTTTGATACCGGAACAGGCTGCCAACAAAACAATCAACAGCAGAGATAAATAGTTTTTCATAACAAATCATTTTAGAAAAACATTCCATCAAAACAAAGTAGATGGTTGTACAAAGGTAGGCTTTTGCAAAGCCAATCCGCAGGCAGCATTCATTTTATCAACCATATAAACCGTTAATTCCGGAGAAAAAGCCTCATCATGCATGTGCATAAAGAAATAGAGTTCTTCCAATCCATTATCCAGCCAAAACTGCATGCGTTCTATCCATTCATCTACCCTTGTGTAATCAGTTTTATGTAAACTGTTTCCTACATATCGGATAAAAGCTTTGGGCACGGTAAGGTGCATATGCGCACAATCTCGCCGGCCACTTGTATCGGTGATCACGATTCCCATATTGATGGAACGTAAAAATTCAAATAACTCATCCCGCACCGCTTCTTTACCAAACCAATCCGGGTGGCGAACTTCCAGAAAGAACTGCATATCTGTTGGAAGAGATTTTAGAAAACTAAACAGTTCTTCTTTGCGTTTGGCAGTAAATGCATCACTTACCTGCACAAACACAGGACCAAGGTGTTTTTCAAATGCCACTATTCCACGTAAAAATTCAGTAGTGATAAATTCTTTATTCAGCAAACTGCCGCGATGTGTTACACCCTGGTACATTTTAGGACAAAACATAAAATCCTGATCTCCTGCTTTAGACGCCCATTTGGCAATACCTGCAGCGCCATACACTTTGTAATGGGTGGCATTCAGTTCAATACTGTTATAATGTTTTACATAATGATCCAGAAAATCTTTTTCTTTTGTTTTGAGGGGATAGATCTTTCCCACCCATTCTGTACGTCCCCATTTGGCACAACCGAGATATACTTTAGGGGATTCTACTCTCTTACCTTTTAATACCTGCTGATTAAATGCAGGTTCTGCAGGTAAAGTAAAATTGATTTGATCCAATTCTTCTACGGGTACACGTCCAAATTCCATGTGTTGATTTTAAGGAGAATAAAGTTACAGGCTTATTGTGGTACAGGGAATGGGTTATTGTTGTATTTTGACAAACGGATGAGGGAATAATTCTAATTAAGAATTAATAATTAGAAATTAATAATTGATACTGTATATATGAAAAGACTATTTGTTGTTTTACTGGCATTACCATTTATTAGTATTGGGCAGCAACGGCCGAACATCATTTACATTATGAGTGATGACCATGATGCAAATGCGATCAGTGCATATAACAAATCGCTTATACGAACACCAAATATAGACAGGATAGCAAAAGAGGGCATTTTATTTAACCGCTCCTTTGTAGGCAATTCTATTTGCGGGCCGGCAAGGGCTACTTTGCTTACGGGAATGCATTCGCACAAAAATGGTTTTATTGATAACCGTTCTAAATTCGACGGCACACAAAGCACCATGCCCAAACTGATGCAGCAAGCCGGATACCAGACTGCAGTGATTGGTAAATGGCATTTACAATCGTATCCAACAGGTTTTGATTACTGGAAAATTTTGCCTGGTCAGGGATTGTATTATGAACCACGCATTATTGGAATGAAAGGCGATACGGCTACTTATCATGGCTATGCCACAGATATAATTACCGATGAAGCATTGGGATGGCTGCAACAAAAAAGAGATAATACCAAACCTTTTATGTTATTGCTACATCACAAAGCACCACACCGGTATTTCTTTCCTCCATTAAAATATATTGAGCAATACCATACCAAAACATTTCCCGAACCGGCCAGTTTATACATTGATACTGCCGGCCGCGGCACCGCATGGCGTTTACAAACCATGAGTATTTTACCCGATATGAAATTATCCAGCGATCTGAAAGTAGACCCTGCTTATTTAATGGACATACCCTGGTTAAAACCCGATTCATCGGAGATCGCTTATTATCATTCCATCATTAACCGCATTCCCATCAATGAAAGAAAAAGGATTGTGGAGATCTATAAAGAACGTGGTGAAATCATTCAGAAGCTTCGCCCCAACGGAAAAGAATTATTAAAATATAAATACCAGTGGTACATGCAGGATTATCTTGCCTGTGTAGCATCGGTTGATGAAAATGTAGGTAGGGTGTTGGATTATCTGGATCAAAGTGGACTCGCGAAAAATACATTGGTAGTATATACCTCTGATCAGGGGTTTTATTTAGGACAAAACGGATGGTTTGATAAACGATGGATGTACGATGTATCCATGCGTTCTCCACTAATGGCAAGATGGCCCGGTCATATCAAGTCCGGCACTACCACAAATACCATGGTGCAGAATATTGATTATGCGCCAACCTTTTTGGATATTGCCGGTACGAACATTCCCAAAGAAATGCAGGGACTGAGTTTGAAAACGATATTGCAGGATCCATCCAAAACACTTTCACGTAACAGCCTCTATTATCATTTCTATGAATACAAGGCCGACCATACTGTTTTACAGCATGTAGGCGTAAGAACAGATCGTTATAAACTTTTGTATTTCTACACCGTAAACGAATGGCAATTGTTTGATCTCCAGAAAGATCCGGCAGAATTGAATAATCTGGTAAGCAATAAATCATACCAGACAATATTATCTGACATGAAAAAAGAGTTGATCAGGTTAAGAGATGTATACGATGATCATGAAGTAGCGGGAGAGCTGAAGTGAACAGATGAATATCGAACAAGGAACAGATGAATGATGAAGTGATACCCTGCTAATTACGCAGTAACCACCCCGCCCCATCGCTAAGCCGCTCGGAGCACCCCTCCTTTGCTGCGCAAATGAGGGGAAATATTTTCTTTATTACTTAGATACGAAAAACACTTCATCATTCCTTGTTCATCTGTTCCTTGTTCGATATTAAAAAAATTCTCTTCCCATAAAATATTAACTTCCCTCACCCGTCTACCTCCCTAATGAACGAGGTGTTGACGATACCAACCACAATGGCCGAGTCCCGTAAAAGCAATATTACAGAGGTCATCAATACGTATAGCAAACGGTTGATGGGTTTTATACGCAAGCGGGTAAGCAATGAAGCGGATGCGGAAGACATTCTGCAGGATGTATTCTACCAATTCATCGGAAACACCAAACCCATTGAACAGCTTACCGCATGGCTGTTTACCGTAACCCGGAACAAAATAACCGATCGCCAGCGCAAACACAAACCCGAGCTGCTCGAAGATGTGTATGGCGATGCAGACAGTGAATCGGCTTTTGATTGGGCAAATATGTTTTTTGATGAATCTAATAACCCCGAAACAGCGTACCTGCGCAATATTTTCTGGGATACCCTTTACACCGCCCTTAACGAGCTGCCGGCAGCCCAGCGGGAAGTGTTTATACTAAATGAGATCGAAGGCATTCCTTTTAAAACCATCGCAGAACAGAGCGGTGAAACCATTAACACACTTCTCAGCCGTAAACGCTACGCCGTACTCCATTTAAGAGAACGCTTAAGCACTTTACGGGATGAGTTATTACATAATTGATAAAACAAATCACCATGAATAAGAAATTCTGGATAAAAAAGATCATTGGCTTCAGCATTCTGGCTGTAGCCGCAACAGCAATCCTTAGCTATATAGTAATGAGCTTATGGAACGTAATTTTAGTAACGGTACTGCATGTATCTATCATCACATTCTGGCAGGCACTGGGCATACTGGTGTTGAGTAAAATATTATTCGGCGGCTTTCGTGGTCATTGTGGCGGGCACAGAGGCAGCCATTGGAAAAATGAGATGAAAGAAAAATGGCAGGGTATGAGCGAAGAAGAAAGAGAGAAAATTAAACAGGAATGGAGAAACCGTTGCCGTGTTTGGAAAAGATCAGATAACGGCCCCGAGTAGCGGTCGGGGCGCTGCAGCGACCTGAACGCTACCGAACGCCAACAGTCCAAAAACCAGCATCTCAATTCAAAAGTAAAAATTCAAAAGTAAAAAGTTTATACACCGATACCGTTCAGGTCGCTTTAGCGCCCCGACCGGTTAAACCAAAACCGATGGATATCCTCATCTTCAAAACCAATCTGAACAATCCGCAACTCATCAGTGAAGCGAAACCTTTTATTCAAAACATACAAGGCATCCGCCGCTGGAATGTGGATATGCAGGATTGTGATAATGTTTTAAGGATTGAAGCGGATCAGGTATCGCCCCGTTCTGTAGAATCTATTTTGAAAAGTGCCGGATATTTTTGTGAGGAGCTGGAAGATTAACTACAATCACTCAATATATATCCATTCAACAAAGCCTTTCGTATGAAGGGCTTTTTTTTTAGGCTTTTGAAAGCAGGCAAATTCTATATGTGACTAATGTTACAGTACAGCCAATACCCACCCGATACTTTTGCTTCCTCAAAAGAAGCATATGATGTATACAAAAATCGGGAATGATTTTTTAAGGAAGGTTTTCTTTCTTGTAATTACAGTTACCTCACTGTTTGCAAATGCGCAGGATATCCGTAAACCTTTATTGCTGGATGATGCCGTTAAAATGGCACTGGAACAAAACAGACAGATCGGAATGGCAAAGACCGATGAAAAGATCGCCATTTCTCAATTCAAACAAACAGACGCCATCTGGCTGCCACAAATCAACTTTTCTTATACTGGTTTTATCACTAACCAGCCGCTTACCGCCTTTGGTTTTAAACTGCAGCAGGCACAGGTACAGCAGGCCGATTTTAATCCGGTCATCCTGAATAATCCCGGTGCTACTTCTAATATAATGACACAATTGAGTGTGCAGCAGCCGCTCTTTAACCCGGATATGGAGTATATGCGTAAAGCTGCTTTAAAACAATCTGAAGTATATTCTTTCAAAACACAACGCACCAAAGAAGCAATAATAATGCAGGTTACCAA
>CANBSW010000045.1 GCA_947372235.1 Chitinophagaceae bacterium
ACCAGTTATGTATGGAGTACAGGAGCAACCTCAACAACTATCAATGTAGCTACTGCCGGAACGTATAGTGTAACAGCAACCAATGTAAGTGGCTGTTCAGCAACCTCAGCAATTACCACTGTTACTGTGAATGCATTACCGACAGCAACCATCACGGCAGGAGGCCCCACTAGTTTTTGTGCCGGAGGTTCTGTGAGTTTAACAGGAGTAGGCGGAATAAGTTATAGGTGGAGCACAGGAGCAACCACAACAACGATCAATGTAGCAACTGCCGGAACGTATAGTGTAACGGCAACCAATGCAAGTGGCTGTTCAGCCACTTCGGCAATTACATCAGTAACCGTGAATGCTCAACCAACATTGCTTCCTGCAACAGCCTCTGTGTGTTTAGGATTGAGTACCACATTAACAGGAAGCGGAACAGCAGCCGTTTCCAATGCATGGGTATCTTCCAATACTGGAGTAGCCACGGTAACAAGTTTTGGAGTGGTTACAGGAATATCTTCTGGAAATGTAACGATTACTTATACCAATAATTCAGGATGCAGTGCAACAGCTGCAATTACGGTAAATGCATTGCCAACAATAGTTCCGGCAATTGCCTCTGCATGCGTAGGTTTAAGCACCACTTTAACAGGAAGCGGTACCCCTGCTTTATCAAATGCCTGGACTTCTTCCAATACATCTATTGCATTGGTAAATAATGCAGGATTGGTTGGTGGGGTAAACGGTGGAACTTCAACGGTTACGTATAAAGATATAAATGGATGTTCTGTAAACCTTGTATTTACAGTTAAGCAAGCCACCTCTTCTACTACGAATGTGAGTATATGCTCATCTGCATTACCCTATTCATGGAATGGAAATAGTTATACAACCACAGGTACCTATTCAGTTCGTTTAACAAATATTGAAGGCTGTGATAGTATAGCCAGCCTTGTATTAACGGTTAAACAGGCAACTACTTCTACAACCAATGTAACTGTATGTGTGTTAGCCTTACCCTATTCCTGGAATGGGAACAATTATTCAGTTTCCGGAACGTATACTAAAACATTTGTAAATGGTAATTCCGCAGGATGCGATAGCATTGCAACATTGGTTCTAAATGTTACCCAAACAATAACTTCTACCACCAATGTAAGTATCTGTGCATCTGCTTTACCCTATTCCTGGAATGGAAGTAATTATGCTGCAGCGGGCAATTTTACAAAAACGGTTACAGCTGCAAGTTTAGGCGGATGTGATAGTGTGGCTACTTTAGTGTTATCACTCAAACAGGCAACTACATCAACTACCAATGTAAGTATATGTGCTGCAGTATTACCGTATTCATGGAATGGAAAGACTTACACAGCAGCAGGCACTTATACTGCAACTTTAACGAATGCTTCAGGATGTGATAGTGTGGCTACTTTAGTGCTATCACTCAAACAGGCAACTACATCAACTACCAATGTGAGTATTTGTGCAGCAGCATTACCGTATTCATGGAATGGCAAGAGTTATACATCTGCAGGTACCTATACTGCAACTTTAACGAATGCTTCCGGATGTGATAGTGTGGCTACTTTGATATTATCACTGAAGCAGGTAACCACATCAACTACCAATGTGAGTATTTGTGCAGCAGCACTGCCATATTCATGGAATGGAAAGACCTACACAACAGCAGGCACTTATACTGCTACTTTAACGAATGCTTCCGGATGTGATAGTGTGGCTACTTTAATATTATCACTGAAGCAGGCAACCACATCAACTACGAATGTGAGTATTTGTACATCTGCATTGCCTTATACATGGAATACTAAGAGCTATACTTCTGCAGGTACTTATACCGCAACATTAACCAATGCTGCCGGATGCGACAGTACGGCAACACTTATTTTAACAGTTAAACAATTAACTACATCAACTACCAATATTAGTGTTTGTGCCTCTTCATTACCGTATACATGGAATGGAAAAAGTTATTCAACAGCCGGAACTTATTCTACTACCTTAACCAATGCAGCAGGTTGTGATAGTACTGCGAGTTTGGTGTTAACGGTAAACGCAAATCCAGTTACTCCCACAATCAGTAACAGCAGGCCATTATCGTTCTGTACGGGCGACAGTACAATTCTCACTTCTTCTTCATTAACCAATAACCAATGGTTGCTGAATGGTGCTGCTATTTCCGGTGCTGCCAGCATACAATATATCACAAAAATCAGCGGGATTTATACAGTACAGGTTGTTAATGCTTCCGGATGTACAGCAACTTCTGCAAGTGTTACAACCACCAACCGAAGTTCTGTAGGTACAGGTCTTGCAATACATGATACTTTGATTTGTAAAGCCACTTCAGTTAGTGTAACTGCATCGGCAAGTTTACCGGCAACCTATTCATGGACATCTGCTAAAACTGGTTTTGTGTCATCCTCATCTCAGGTAACCGTTTCTGCGGCAGATCTTTACCAGGTTAAAATTACTCTATCAAATGGATGCATCGTTACAGATACAATTAATGTAAAGAATACAAGTGATACTGCAATAAAAGCAAGACTGGGCGTTTCGGAACATGCGTTTATCAATCAAATACTTGTGTTGGTTAATGTAACAAGTCCTGCACCACAATCACAAAATTGGGTACTTCCAACAGCCGCATCTATCGTCTTGAAAACAGATAGTGTAGCTATGTTAAGATTTCCTTCTGCAGGAAACTATATGGTTTACCTCACTAACAAATCATACAATGTTTGTTCCAGTACAGATTCTGCCAAGATCGTTATCACAACTAATGATTCTTCTAATGTGGTTTCAACAGTTCCGATAGCAATAAGAAATATAACCATTGGCCCTAATCCAACTACGGGTATCATGAATATCGGTATAGAATTAAATCAGCTTGGCAAAACTTCCTTGCGGATATATGATGGATCCGGTGCGCTTACTTATTCTAAAAATATATCACCGCTCACTGTGAAGTTTACTGAAAAAGTTGATATATCAGCTGCACCTGGAAACCGAACTTATGTATTGGTAGTTCAAACAAAAGATGGGTATGAAGTTAGAACCATTATTAAACTATAAGCAATTGCTTAAATGAATAGTACGATGCGTAAGTATATTTATATAGTATTGTTTTTTTGTATCGGGCTTGTGGATGCCCATGCACAAATATTTGATCCATTTAGTTTGTTTGGTAAAGGCAATCCGCTTAAACTTTCTGGTGGATTCAATACTTCTTTTTTGTATAATTATTCATCACAAAGCACCGGTGATGCCAATCCATTTACTTATGTAGTAGGGGGTAATCTGAACCTGTTTTTCAAAGGCATTAATATACCAATCGATCTTACTTATTCCAATGCACAATTTTCAACCCGATTTCAACCTATTCCATTTAATAAAGTAGCCATCCATCCGCATTATAAATTTCTTACACTGCATGCCGGTTCAATTGCACTCACATTTTCACCTTATACATTAAATGGTTTTCAGTTTAATGGAGCGGGTGTAGAAGTAGCGCCGGGTAGATTAAAGCTGATTGCCTTGGGAGGTAAGTTTTTAAAAGGCAGCGGTGATTATACACTAAACCCAGAAGCCCCGCCAACATTTGGAAGATTTGGACAAGGCGTAGCAGGCACCTATAAATTTGAAAACCTAACCGTTGGCGTAAACCTTTTTCACGCAAAAGATGATTCTGTTTCTGCTTCCAATATTCCGGCAGAGCAGGTTATAAAACCAAAAGAAAACCTGGTTTCCAGTGTTACATTTAATGGAACTTTACTGAAAAAACTAAACGTGTCAGGAGAATATGCCAGTAGTTTAATGACGGATGACCTGACATCTCCTTTGGATTATGCAGGAAAGAAGGCGGGAGCAGCTTCACTAATGAGTACCAATGGCACCACTTCCAATAAAAATGCCATGAATGTAAAAATGGCTTATTCCATTAAAGTGGTTAATCTTGGATTGAGTTATGAAAAAATAGATTTTAATTACCAAACACTGGGTTCTTTATATACTACAAACGGATTTGAAAACACAGGTGTTACGCTGGGCTTCCCTATGTTTAACGGCAAACTAAATATTAACTCTCAGATTGGTTTACAAAACGATCTGGTTGATGATACTACTTTCAGTCAGAAATCCGGACGATTATCAACCGCCTTTACTGTATCATACACACCAACACAGAAATTATCTTTCAGTGGTTCCTATAACAACAATAAGAATATTACCAACTTTAAAAATCTGAACAGTATTGCCACTCAAAATAACCTGGTTCCCTTTTATCTCGATTCTTTAAGACTGGTACAGTTAAATACCAATGCCAATTTTACGGCTAATTATCAGCTATTGGCTACAGCTGAAGAAAACAGAACCATCAATGCGTCCTATTCTTATCAAAAAGGAGATCAGAAACAGGGCGATTATTTTGTAGATGAACAGGGTTCACAATTTCAGAATGCATCACTCAATTTTTTTACGGTATATCCCAAGAAAGAAGTGAAGTGGAACATCAGTTTAAATTATACCTCTGTTATCCAGGGAAACCCCGATAATAACTCTACTGCTTATGGTATGAGTTTCAATTTTGGAAAAAAGTTCTTTAATAAAACAGTTGGTATAACACTTGGCTCCGGTTACAATACAACAAGTACCGTAGCTAATAATCTGCGGGTAAATGTTGCCAATTTTAAAACAACCGTTTCTTATATCTATGCCAAGAAGCATGTATTTAACCTGAATGGGATTTTTCAAAATCAGGCAAAGTCCAGCCTTATTGCAGATAATACCAGTAATACCACAGCAGCGGTTTCTTTAACTTATAATTTCAATTTTTAGTATGACTATCTGTAAAAAAATATATTTAGTTGTCATAACATTTTTTGTACTGTCTGTGCATGTTTATGGGCAAAGCAATATCAATTATCCGGTAAGTATCACGCCGGTAATTTATCCGCCCTATCCTTCCTCTATCCAGGTTATCAGCAGCGCAACGATTCCTAATATTTATCTAACGATTACCAATAAATCTTCTAATGCAACTGTAATGAATGTGGTATTGGGTGTAAGTATTAAAACAAACATGTTTACCGCTCAATCAAAGCCTAATATTGTATCTGCACCAATTACTCTAATAGGTAATTCGCCAACAAGAGTAACTAACCTGGATATTGCCTCTATATATAATTTCTCTAATTTAACGGGTGTTACTTTGGCACAGTACCAGAGTGTTTTTCCGCAGTCCACTATCGTATTTAGTTTTGTATTGTATGATGCGGTTACCAAAAGACAGGTAAGCCAGATAGTTGATTATAGTGTTACGTATACCGTTAATAATCCCCCTGTAACTTCTTCGCCGATTGATAAATCTGTACAGGCAGAGCAGGGTATTCAGAATCTTTTGTTTCAATGGCAGCCGCGTCAGGCAACTTCTTCCAGCGGGGTATTGTATGTTTTACAGATTGCCCAATTATTAAATGAAACACAAGACCCGCAAACTGCCTTTTATAATACCAACAATCTTTTCTTTACAGACAGTACTTTACTTACCAACTATTTATATAGCTCAAAACAACCGCAATTATTGACCAATAAAAAGTATGCATGGAGGATACAGGCAAAACCTATCGATAATGGCGGATTTACAAGTACTACTTTTTTAAATAACGGGTACAGTAATGTGTCTTCTTTCGCTTATTCGGCACCCTGTAAACAACCGGTACAGGTAAAAGGAGAGCCCATTGATTCTGTTTCTGCAAAAGTTTCTTGGGTCTCTTTTACCGATAATCAAACTTTTGCTATTCAATACAGGAAGCAGGGACAATTAAACTGGATAACGCAAGCGGTTCCTCTTACTGCTTCAACAGCCGGCGTAAAACTTGTGCAGCTTGAAAAAGCTGCTAATTATGAGTTACAGATTCAGGGTACCTGTTATGCAGGTGTAACTGCAATGTCGGACATGGTTAAATTTAAATTACCAACACCTCAGGTTGTTATAGCACAAACACCTGCTGCAGTACAAGCGGCTATTAAAGCAGTTTGCGGACAAACACCAACTACCAAAACATTGGTTACAGATGTATTAACGAGTTTAAAAGAAAGCGATATCATCAAAGCCGGTGATTACAGCATTGTAGTGGGAAGTGGCGTAAGTGGTGGTGGTGGAACTTTCTCGGGTACGGGAACTGTTGAGATCTGGCTGGCTGGTCATGTGTTCAAATCTAAAGTGAGTTTTTCGCAGTTGAAAGTCAATAAAAATTATGAGGTTATAGATGGTAATGTTAACCTTTCAAATCAGTAGTTAATCTTCTTAAAGAATATTCAATGAGAATTGTCTTAAAAAAAATAATCGTTTTTCAAATTTTGCTGATTTGCTTTTGCCATGCATTTGCCCATGAAGTAAAAAATGGAAAAAGAAATGCTGATGAAACGGGCAAACAAAAACAGAAAAGTACGCAGTTTGCTTTAAATATTTTACAAGGAAATGCTGAACTAACATCCAACAATACTTCAGCTGCTATTTATGATGGTGAAATGGCTGCAGCAGCATCTGATAAATCTGTTCGCGATTCGATCGATAATATTTTCAGAACCATTGCCTCCAAACCAGGTTGGATCGATAATATCACCGATAATATGAGTGTGGCCGCACCATTTGGCATGCATAAAGTAATTGGGGGTACTACTTATGAGGTTGCTTTTTCAAGTATCAGTTTTGGTAAAACGGGCGGGGTAGCAAGGGTTTTTGCAAGATGTATCCTGCCGCAAAAATCAGCCTTGTCTAGTACCAAAACACTTTATTTTGCCGGCTTTGTTTCATTGGCAAGAGGTGGTGGTGTTATTTCAGATGGGAAATTGATCCTCGTAGGTAATGATGTAGTAACAGCTGGTGAACAATGGGTTTTGAATTTAAATGGGATTACACCAGGAACAACAGGGTCTACTAACTCTGCTACCTATTTTAAATTTGATTGTACCGGATTTACAGAATTGGGTATTAATGGAAATGTTACTCTTAGCAGTAAATATACCGTTGTTGATGCTAAAACTTTTAAGCCCGCAGCATCCGGTGCTGTTGTTGCTGCCCCGATAGGGGTTACTATTTCTAAATGGGATGATCTGTATGCAGATAATCTAAAGTTTTCCGGTTCATTCAGCAGTAAAGATTTCCCGGGTTATGTTTTTAGTATTGCAACTGCCACACTGGATTTTACCGATTCTAAAAACCCAACAAACGATCGTCTTAAAACGTATATCAGCAGTGTACAAAGTGTGTTACCCAATACATGGCGTGGCTTGCATATTACAAGCGTTGATGTGTATCTGCCCAATTATTTAAACGCCCCTAACGCAACAGACAAGGCAAAGGTTAACGCAGACTATGCAACCATTGACGACAATGGGTTTACTGTAAAAGCTTCCGGAAGCAGTTTAGTTGATATCAAAAAAGGTAGTGCCAACGGCTGGCCCATCAGTGTAGATAAATTTGACATTGACATTCAGAAAAGCGCCATCGTTTCCTCAAGCTTTTCAGGAAAACTGGTGTTGCCTGTAGAAGATAAATCGAGCGATAAATCAGGTCTTCCTTATGTAGCCACACTAAACAGCGACGGAGGTTATGATGTAACCCATAAAGAAATCGAAGCTATCAAAGCAGATATGTGGAAGGGCTACCTGGTGGTAGATCCCAGCTTTGAACTAACATTAGAAGTTAAGGATGATCACCTGCTTCCAAAAGTTAACCTCTCAGGAAAATTCAGTTTTTTCTTTAATGGTAGTAAACTGGATCCCATTCCTCCGAAAGAGGATGCTAAGAAAAGCAAATACAGTTTTGCAATAGATGATGCCAGTTTTGAAGAATTGGTTTTGCAAACAGAAGCTCCTTTCATGGAAGTAAAATCTTTAGGTACTTCCTCCCAATTAAAGATAGCAAGTTTTAGTGCGGATGTAAGTGTAGAATATCAGAAAAAGAGGCCGGTAGAAAATGATGCCAATGCAGAATATTCCTGCCTGCATTTTGACGCCAATGTTCAGTTGATGGATGGAAAAATCGGTGGTGGAGCTGGTTTTGATATTTTCAGCAGATACGATACGGAAAAACGTGAATGGAAGTATGATTCTTACAGATTAACCCAGATAAAGATCAATGCCGAATTTGGTAAAGTTTCTTTTGATGGTACCCTTGATATCATGAACGATCCCATTTATGGAAAGGGGTTTAATGGTGTTGTGAAATTAAAAGTAGCTACTATTGAAGTGAAAGCGGGTGCCATGTTTGGCACAAAAACCAATAGTGATGGATCTGATTTTAAATACTGGAATGTGGATGCTTATGTAAAAGGCTTAAACATTAACTTTTTAAATGTTCTTCAAATACAGGGCTTCAGTGGTGGTGCTACTTACAGAATGGATCCGATTGCACCCGATGGCGATCACCCCATTACCGCATCCGGTGTTTCTTATGTGCCCAATGAAAGTTCTTTCTTACGTTTAAGGGCAGGTATTTTTTTATCGATCGCTACAAAAACAGTGATCTCAGGATGGGGTGGGCTTGAAATTGTATTTAATAAAAACTGGGGGGTAGATGAATTTTCTATCAGCGGAAATGTGCAGTTCTTTTCAGCAGGCGTTGATGAGAAAAGCGATAAAAATAAAATAAGCCCGCTTACCAAAGGAAACAAAAAAACACAGGCATCCCGGTTGGCAGATGCTGCTGCAGCATCACCACCTGTTAAAACGGTTAAAACGCCCAAACCGGTACAAACCGTTAAAGTAGCGCCCAAAATTACTTCCAAGCCAATGGTAGATAAAGACGGCAAAGCCATTACCTCCAAAAAAGGTAAACCACTGGTTTCTAAAACCACCGAAAAAACATTGGCCAAAGCGGTTAAGGATAAAAACGGGAAACCGGTATTGGATAAATCAGGTAAACCAATTGAATCAACAACCGCTACCAAAACCACCAGCCGTATAGCAAAAACAAAATCAGGTAAACCCATATTGGATGCAGCCGGAGAACCAATAATGGTGAATGCAACCCGTAAAACCGTTAAAACACCCATAATGGATGATAAGGGTAAACCGGTACTGGACGAGAAAGGCAATGCCACTTTTGAAACCCAGGTGCAATACATAACCCCCAAAGTTTTGAAAGATAAAAAGGGTAATGTGATGTTAGATAAAAAAGGAAACCCGATTATAAAATATAAAGTAAAAAACAAAAAGCAAAAAGAAGGCGAGGTTGAAGAGGAAGAACCGGAAGAGGATGATGAACTGGAATTAGCGGAAGGCGCTGACGACCCTGAAGCAGAAGCAGACAAACCCAATGAAGCCGGAGATGCTGTTAACGATGCCATTGCAGACAACCTGATGCAAGCCGATAACCCGGATATTTCAGATGCTGCGCAGGATTTATTGGTGGCTAAAAAAGACATGGAAACTGCCTATGCCGAAAAAAGAATAGCAGATATCAATCGACATGACCCGGATAATTTGGTATCGACTTTGAAAGAATATATTGCGAATATGGGATCCAGTGGTGGCGGTGGTTATCAGAATACCCCGGTAATGAACCATAATATTTTTAGAAGTTACCTGTCGGGTGAAGATCAAGGTGCATGGCCAATAGTTTGTCAATTGCTTAATATACCCTACAATTCAGAGTATACTTCAACTATCAAAAGAGGTAACTATAGTATACCCACACAAGACAGGATAAACAAAGTAAAAGATTCTATTTATAAAAATTATATTCCGGCAAATACACTTGCAGCAACCGCCAATAAAGAAATATATGCGCTGGAAAAATCTACACTATTTATCGAATGTAGGGTCTGTGCCGAAAATTGGAATAATTACAAGGAAAGATGTAAGATTGGCACCGAATTAGAGAAGATGAAAGCTGCTATCAGTGAATGGAAAAGAAAAAGGGATAGCCTTGTTGCTATTGATAACGCCTTAATTATAAAGCATGGCAAGTTAGATGACAGTGCTAAATCGATTTTTAATGTTTACTATATACTGAGTGATAAATGGGACATTGCTAAAAAGGGTAATAGTAATTTGATGAAAAGTATACAAACAGAAATGTCTTTCTATACATTAATAATCGAAAGAAGATTTATCCTGCAGGATTCATTAGACAGGTACACTGCAAATGTTGCATTACCTCTGGATTTTATTTCCGATAATAAGACTAGTATATACAACGAAAAAAACGATACCTATAATACATTACTCACAAAATTCAATAGCTTGGTCACTATTAACAACGCAGCAGAATTTGCTGAAAAAGCGAAAGGGGCCAGGGTGAAATTGTCAACAGGTATTGTATTAACTGCGGCCGAAAAAGCATTGATCAAATCATCCGATTCCATCAATGCACTGGCAGCCACTTTACAGGATAACCTTAACCAGCAGGCTTTGGCTGCTTCGGCCGACAAAATAAAACAGGATACAGCTACTAAATCTGCCATGGCAAAAGTATTGGATGATGCAAAAGCCAAAGTAGCCCAGTTAAAAGCGAATCCAAACTCTCAGGAATACAAAGATGCATTGCAACTACAGGCAAGTGCACAAACCAACCTGGAGGCATTTACAACTCAGTTAAAACAGGATAGTTCAAGGTTCAGGCAGGATAGTGCTTTGATCTCATATAATCTCCTTGCCAATAATGGAGGCCCGGTAATTTCACCAACACCTTATCAGGTGTACTATGTTAATAAGAAATATACTACTACTGCTGCTAAAGAAGCTGCAGGAACTGTTATACCCGTAACATTATCTTTAGTGAATAACCCGGAAGCTGGAACCATAAATATATATAACCATAACGAGGATGTAAAACCAAAATGGGTATTATATCCTAATAACTATCGTGATTATTTTGGGTCAGACAAATATTTGGCGCAACCTAGTCAAGCGAAGTTAGATGCAGTTAAAACAGATAATGATGCAGTTGCCAAAGCAAAAGAATGGTTAGACGAAGCTGATCTTGCGAGACTGGATTCAATAGATAAGGCGCAGTTCAAAGCCGATACGAAAATCAATGCAGTAATGCCTGTTGGTACACAACCTGATGGAAGCCCGCCTTTCTGGGGTAACTTCCTTGCCAAAGTTGATCTGGCCAATGAGGTACTTAGTTTTAATATGGATGTTTATGCTTCGCTGGATGCCGGTAACACAACCTTATTTGAAGGAGCCAATGAAAATAAACGGGCAGGGTCTGGCGAGGTCTACTACTCAAAGAGTAAGTGGTATATTAACCTTGGTACCAAAGATAATCCGTTTGCTTTAAAAATGAATATGGGCCCTATCACCGGGAAGGCCACAACTTATTTCCAGGCAAACAATGCAGCGCAAGCTGATGGCTCGGATATTGTGGTAAAACACGGTTTTAGTGTTGATGTGCAGTTTAATTGGAGTAAATCTTTTGCCTTTGCAAAAATTGGCGGAGGCGTTGCTTATGATATTACCATTAAGCATAAGGATGGTTTTGTGTGTAGTGCCACTAACCAGCCCGCAGGTATATATGGTTGGTATGGAAAGGGTAAGATAAAAGCTTACCTGGCAGCGGAAGCAGGTGTTAAGTTTACAGTTTTGGGCGTGGCTGTTGAGTGGACCGTTTTAAAAGCAAGTATTGATGCAGACCTTGAAGTGAGAGCCCCCAATCCAATTTATTTAAGCGGTAGCTTAACAGTAAAGTATAGTGTAAGCTTCGGGCTTTTTAGTGCAAGTGGCTCATTTGATGTTAGTATGGAAACAGGAACCTACTGTAAATTTGATGATTAGTATACATATAGAAAGAAGAGAAAACAATAAACATGAGCATACACAAAGAAAATAGTAGCAGGAAATTTTGTTATGGTGTATTATTGCTGCTTTGTATTCTGACAACAAATTCAGACGCGATTGCACAGGTTGATAAGGATATCTATGAAATACAAACCCTGGCTTTCAAAACAAAAAATAAAGTATATCTGCGATGGTTTTTTAAAAGTGCAAAACAATGGTACGATGCCAATCAACAGGGATATATCATTGAAAGGGCTGAAGGCAACAGTACTGATTTCATCAAACTAACTGCAAATCCTGTTAAACCCATATCTCAGGAAGAAACGAAAAAAATTCCTGAAAATAATGAGGTCTATAAAACAATGGGCTTTGTATACCACCAGCCGGATTTTTCGAAGCCCGAAGCAGAAGAAGGCATATATATGATGTATGTATTGCAATCCTCCTATTCAAAAGAAAATGCGCTCTCATCAGGTTCCATGTTTATTGATTCCACCATTGTTTCGGGAAAAAAATATACTTACCGGGTTTCTGTTGCCAATGTAGAATCTAAAAAGCAAAAAATAACTACGGTTTCCATACAGGATGAAAACAAATTGCCAGCGGCACCCACCCTTATGGTAAATTTCGGTAACAGAATAGCAAAGCTTAACTGGGATGTGAAACCTATTATGAATGAGTATTTTGCCATTATTTTAGAAAAATCTGACGATAATATTAATTTTAACGCGCTTACTCCACAACCACTACTTACAAATATTCAGGATGCAAATACAAAAGACACAAATACTACTAAAAAAATAATGCAATATACAGATCCGGGTTTGGAGAACGATCAATTGTATTATTACCGGATCAAAGGGATTAATCTTTTCGGAATAGAAAGTGAACCCAGTGTAGTAATATCCGGTTCCTGTTCTGCCAATCTGCAAGGAGCACCCACCATTATTTCAGTGGATACCCTTCAAAATAAATTCATACTTGCCTGGGTAATGCCCGATTCCACAAAACAATTGGTAGACAAATATGAGATCCTGGTTTCCAAAAACAACCTTGATTCATCGTATCGTAAAATTCTGGAATTTCCGGCGAAAAATGATCTCAGGGCTATTTTTGATTTTAAACCCGATGCTTCCAATTATTTTGTAGTGAAAGCCATCGGTAAAAAAGCAGATCAGATCATGGAATCTGCACCTTATCTGTATCAGTTAAAAGATTCCATTCCACCTGCAGTTCCAAAAGGTTTAACCGGAACAGTTGATAATAAAGGTGTGGTAACTTTAAAATGGAAAACGAATACAGAACCCGATTTTTTAGGCTATCGTGTTTTTCGTTCATTCAATAACAGTAAAAATTATGCAGTATTAAATGGAACACCTTTTGCTGCAACGGGTTTTAAAGATACACTCTCGTTAAACCAGCTTAACTCAAATGTGTACTACAGAATAGCAGCATTGGATAACCGATTTAATGAATCCAGTCAGTCAGATTCCATTCATTTAAACAGACCGGACACTATACCACCGGCACCCACTGGGATTAAAAAAATAACGGTTATTGAAAACAAATCAATAGAGATCAATTGGAATAAAAGTTTCAGCTCGGATGTGAAAAATTATTTGTTATTCAGAAAAGAGGGTACAGACAGTTCATCAACCTGGAAACAATTGGCTGAACTTAAAAATACCGATACTTCTTATACTGATCAGAATATACAGCCTTCAACGGATTATGTTTATAAGATTCAGGCAGTAGATTTTGGTAACCTGAAAAGTAGTTTCTCTGCACCGTTTACAGCAAAAGTTGCTAAAACAGATACCAAAAACAAAGCGATCAACAATCTGAACGCATACGTATCACACGATAAACAATACATTGAATTAAACTGGGGAGTAAGTAAAATAGAAAATGTATCACAATACCTTATTTACCGGACCATAAACAATAATGAACAGACTGTTAGTTTGATTGCCACTTTACCGGCCGATAAAAAAATATTTGATGATAATGATGTAAAGCTAAATTCAATATACACTTACTATATCAAAGCCATCTATAAAGCCGGCGGATATAGTAATCTGGAAAAGATCGAGGTTACTTATTAGCGGTTTACAAAACTTACTAAATCATAAAGAGGTTAGATTTTATTAATCTTCCCGCTACTATATTATTTTTTAAGATAATAATGGTCTTGGAAAATAATAACAAAAGCAGATCTGTTTGATCGGCTTTTGTATTGACATAGAAAGATGTCTATTCGAAAAGCCTTAGATAGGGTTCAAAAATAAATGTGCGGTATCTTTCAGAATCACTTGTTTTTTTAAGCCATCCATTTTCTGAAAAAGAATTCACCAGATCATTAGCCGCTTTTGTACTCAAACTGCAGGCTTCTGCTACATTCTTTACATTGATTACAGGATTTTTAAATAAATAGGATAATAACAGTAACCCACTATTACTTCTTCGCCCTAAATTATCCCTTATTTCTTTTTCCAGTTTTGTTTTCAAATGCATAATTTTTGAAAGAGTGTCAACTGCTTTTGTTGATGTTTCTTCAATTCCAATCAGGAAATATTTTAACCATTGTAAAAGATCATTTTTTTCTCTTACCCGCGTAAGGTTGTCATAATACAACGTTTTATTTTTTTCGAAAAATACACTCAGGTACAATAACGGTTTTTCTAAAATGCCTTCTGATACAAGGTATAATGTGATTAGTAATCTGCCGATACATCCATTACTATCCAGAAAAGGATGTATTGTTTCAAACTGGTAATGCGCTATGCCTATTCTTATCAGCGATGGAACTTTAAGATCTGAATTATGTAAAAAATTTTCCAGATCACCCATCAATGGATTTACAAAATGATGAGCGGCGGGAATAAATATTGCATCAGCAGGAGAGGCTCCTCCAATCCAGTTCTGACTTGAACGAAATTCTCCCGGTAACTTATGATCTCCCCTCACTCCACTTAAAAGTGTTTTATGCGCACTGCATAATATTCTTGAGGATAACGGAACTGTTTTCAAATTATCAATCGCATTATTTAATGCTGTGGTATAATTTTTAACTTCCTGCCAGTCATTTCTTCTTTCCGGACTTATTTCTTCTACCGGTAATAAAGCTTCATCGATATTTGTTTGTGTTCCTTCAATTCTGCTTGATATAACTGCTTCCTTTGTAACATGCAGTTGTATGAACAAATCTATATTCGGTACCAGTCTGGCAAATGAGTTTAACTCCCCCAGTTTAATAGAAGCTTTTTCCAGTAATGTATTTAAGCTGGCATCTGTCCAAACCCATTGTGTATTAATATTGTGAGGAACAAAATACTTGAACCCCTTACCTTTTTCATAGTGCCCGGCTTTAAAGTTCTCTATGGAAGTATGTTTTTCTGGCATACCATAAAAGTACAATTAAATTTACTTATATGGAATAAAGTAAATTTA
Organism: Chitinophagaceae bacterium; assembly: GCA_947372235.1. Lineage (GTDB taxonomy): Bacteria > Bacteroidota > Bacteroidia > Chitinophagales > Chitinophagaceae > Sediminibacterium. The sequence goes on from CANBSW010000045.1 coordinate 15,244, forward strand.
AAATGAAATAAGTTTACTTTGTGTATGATCAAATTGATCAGTTTTATCGAAATTGATTAAGTCAGATTCTTTTGGCAATGATCGTATAACGGTAGGGAGTTTCGAACTGAAAAGCATGAAATCCTTGGTTAATTGGTTAGATATTCGTAAATCTCCCGCTACACTTATTATCAACCACTTACGTTAAATAGTGGGTGGTTTTTTATGTCTGCGTGAGGAAGGTGCGTGAGGAATGTTACTTTTTTCCGAATACTCTTACTTCCAATGCTGCTTGCAAAATCCGATTGCCTTTACCACCTGATTCCAGGTTTGATGTTGCACTCGGATTTTGCATATGATTATTATCATGCTTTTTTTATAAGCCTATTCTTAGGTTTGTTTAAGCAAATGAGTGGACTATTAAAAACAACTTAATCGTAGGGCTTGTACTACAAATAATGATATATTTGTGTTTTTTTATAATATATATTTTTTCGATTTTTTCAAACGGTTCCATCTCCTAAAAAGTGTTTATCAGGATGTGTTTTCCAGAGATTGAATAAGATCGTAGAATGGATGAAAGTCCCCCAACCCGTTTCGTTTATGAGAAAAGTCCCAACTAGCCTAAGAACACTTCTTTGTTCTGCTATTCTATTCATCTCTTTTTTTGCAAATGCACAATCTGTAGAAAGCTTTAGCTCTGGTTCTGTTATTATTGATATGGGTGGTGGTGCTTCACCAACCATCGGCAATTCCATCAAACCCTATGGTTTGCTGTATACTTTATTAAAGGATTATAATGTACCCATATTTGGTGTAATTGGACAAACGAAAGTAAAAGACGGGATTGATTTTACCTATAATGGTAAAGGTTACAGAGGAGGTACATATGTAATTGCATCAGAATTCAGAACGGCTCAGGTAAATACAGTTTTGGCAAACTGGGCGGCAAAGGGTGTATTGATTGATTATACCACTTCTAAATTAACACTTAGCACTACCTACAAACTAACTTTTGCACCGCGGTTTGTAATGGATAAACAGAATGGATATATTGCTGTTGCATTTTTAACTTCTGCGGGTATTCCTGCTTCGGCCTATTCTTACAAAGAGCCCAGTGAGTTGGCAGATTGCGATGATATTTTTGTGATGCCTCACGCAGATCCAACCTGGGCCAAACATAACCGTTTGTATTTCTGGAATAAATCAAATAAGGGGGCTATCTGGGCTGGTTGTCATGCCCCCAGCGTATTGGAAGGGCTTACCAAGGATACTACAATTGGAGGGGTGGCTACCCATATCCAAATGAATTTTCTCAGTACCAAGGGATTGGTTAGTTATGCATTGCACAAAGGCGCAGGTACTTTGCCATATACACATCAATATCCTACAGATCCGATGTCGCAATATATTGGCAGTACAGATGCATCACAATTAAATGGTTCTGAACAGATATTCATGCCATTGAAAACCGGAACCTGGAATCCCGGGGTAAAGATTATTACACAAGGTGCTTTACCTGCCTATATACCATCTCTTTCCAATGGTCCTGCAGCTGTAAACTTATATGGAAGGGCTTTCGACGATCCTACCCGCGGATTAATATTTTATGAAGGAGCCCACAATGTAGGTACCAATGGTACAGTTGCTTCTGAAGTGGCCTCACAGCGGATGTTCTTTGATTTTTGTTTTTATGCATTGAGAGATAAGGCAATCACTTCGTTTAATGTGGTATTAAGCGGGATTGCGGCTGAAATGAAAGCGGGAACCACTTATACAGGACTAACTTCAACTGCAACAGGAGGAGGACCTTTTACCTATCAATGGAAATCCTCTGTTGCAGGAACTTTCTCAAATCCTACCGGTGCTACTACCAGTTTTACACCAAGCAGCACTATTACTGCATCTACACCTGCTAATATTACCTGTGTGGTTACAGATGCTTGTGGAAGAGGTGGCTTTGATTCTAAAGGTGTTGTGATTTTACCTGCCAATCCGCCAATTTCTGCTGCAAATATCAATCAAACTATTTCAGGTGATTGTTCTACTGCGGGTTTAACTTTCAATGTATTCGACAGTAATGTAGATGCCAATGCAGGCACCCGTACCCTTACAACTGTAACAGGATTAACCAATGGTTCTTTTAGTTTTACTTCTACCGGTGCGGTTACATATACTCCTTCAACTTATTTTCAGGGATCTGATGCCGGCACCTATACCATTAGTAATGGAACGAGTACCGCTACGGGTAATCTCATAATCAGTGTTGGAGCAGTATCACTGGTGCCTGTAACTGTACAGGATTCCACTGCAGCTTTTGAGGATAGCCTTACTGTGATCACAGTACTATCCAATGATAAGAATAATGCAAGTGCAGCCTCTTTTGACAAACTATATATCCGGGATATTACATCAAAACCAACAAAGGGTTATGTTTATATCAACAGTAATGGAACGGTCTCCTATTTAACAAACAAAGATGTTTCATCAGGTGGTGCAGACAGCTTTAAATATCTGGCCTGTAATGATCTGGGGTATTGCACTGAAGGCCTTGTAAAGATAACTGTGTTGAAAGATAATTGTAGTGCGGGGCAATATAAACGCGGTGTTGATATTCCCGGGGGGTCTACTACGGTAACTTTTACGGCTGCCAAAGATTCTTATATAAAATCTGATAAAACCGGTAACAATTATGGTACTTCCACTTCCATACTGTTGGATGGTGCATCCAATAAAAGGAAGTCATTATTGCAATTTGACCTGTCTTCCATCCCCAGTTCAACAACGATTACCAGTGCAAAATTAAATTTGACATTCTCATCAGCACTTAGTAGCAGTTCTTTAACCAACAGCACCAATCCATTTCCTGCAACGGTTAATAATTTATTGAAATCATGGACAGAGACCGGGCTTACTTATAAATCACGTGATGGAAGTAATTCATGGAAAACTTCAGGTTTGGGAACTACTTCACCGGCCGATTATTCTACTACCAGTGCAGGTACTTTAACGCTTGCAAATGCAACTGCAAGAGTAATTGGTGATACCATGCAATCAACCATTACTGCTATTGCACAGGGCTGGGTTACAACTTCAAGCACCAATTTCGGATTGTTTGTACTGCCCAAAACGATTGGTACGGGTGCAACAAATTTTGATGTGCAGTTTTACAGCAAGGATTATACATCTGTTGCTGCTTATCAACCAAAGTTGATAGTAGCGTATCCTATCTCAGGAACTACATTTCCATGTTTTTCAATCCCAACAACCTATAAGCCGATTGCCTATACTGATTACCGCACTACTGCATCAAATAAAAAAGATACTGCCGATGTAATGGCCAATGATGCCAATTATTATGGAAGAACGATAACGTTGTCTTCAGTAACAACACCGGCGCATGGGGCTGCTGTTATCAACAGCGGTAAGATCATTTATACTCCCAATGGATCATTTATTGGAATTGATACGCTAACCTATACCATTACAGATGCAACCAACAGTACAACAAATACTGCAACGGTAAGAATTACTGTAACCAGATCTGCACCGGTTATTGTTGCAGATTCGACATCTACCAATTCGGGAACTGCGGTAAGTATTAATATTGGTGCGAATGATACAGACCCTCAAGGTACCATTGATGTACCTGTTATTACTACAGCATCTTTAAACGGAACAGCTGTTGTAAGTGGTGGAAACATTATTTACACACCTTCTGCAGGGTTTACGGGAAAAGATAGTTTGATCTACCAAAGATCAAATATCAGTACCGGTACCTGCGATAAGGTTTTATCTGATACAGCTATTGTAAGAATTACAGTGATCAACCAGGCACCGGTTGCTGTGAATGATACGGTTACCACTTTGGCCTGTACGCCTCTTACCATTAATGCAAAGTCGAATGATTCAGATCCGGAAGGAACAACATTGACTCTTCAAATCATTTCAAACCCAACGCATGGTACTGTAGCGATAAGCAATGGCGGTGTTGGATTTACCTATACACCTACCGGCAGTTATGTAGGAACAGATCAGTTTACTTATAAAGTTAAAGACGGTTCAGCAGATTCATTATTAAGTAATCTGGCCACTGTGAAAATAACAGTAAGTGGCGCTGTAAATGTTAACCATGCACCTGTTGCAGTTGCTGATACTGATATTACAGATATTAATCAGAATGCCAATACTGATGTACAGGCAAATGACAGCGACCCCGATAATGATTCTTTTACCATTAATATTACGGCTCCGGGTTTAAGAGTACCAACAAGTGGTACGATCACTTTGCTTTCCAGCGGATTGATACAATACACACCCAATGCTAATTTTACAGGAACAGATTCATATCAATACCAGATCTGCGACAGCCATGTTGATTGTTCGGGTACAACTTCATTATGTAGCATAGGAACAGTAACGATTACGGTAAGGCCAACGCCAATATCTATTGCGGGAAAAATCTGGGATGATGCGGATGGAAGTGCCAATGGATTATTTACCGGAATCAGTTCAACCGGTGAAATTGGAACGAGTGGTTTTGGTAGTTTGAGTGTGTATCTGGTAGATGCCAACAATATTATTATTGACCAGGCTTCTGTAGATGGCGATGGTAATTACCAAATGTCAAGCGTTCCTGCAAATGCAAGTAACCTGAAATTAATATTAAGCACTGCCGTTCTTGATAATGGTGCTACTTTATCAGCTGCAACGCTGCCATCAGGGTTTACAAATAGTTCTCCCTCTATTAAGTCTTCGATTACAACTTCTACAAGCAATATCAGTAATTATGATTTTGGTATTGGTCAATATCCGGTAGCTGTTTCTTATTCATTTACCGAGCAGATCAATACTGGAAGTTTGATGACTGTAGATGCCACAAAGATCGGTGGTACAGATGGAGATGGCAGTATTGTTAGTATCCGTTACACAAGTTTCCCAACAAATGTAACATCTTTCAAAATAGGTGCTACTACTTATACATCAGGAACATGGCCTGTAAATGGGGTAACGGTTGCAGTGAATACTGCTATCAGTATTTTACCTGTTGCCGGAACATCTGTTCCTGTGATCAGTTTTAAAGCAGTAGATAATTCGGGATTGGAATCTGTAACTGCCGGTACCATATCTGTTCCGGTTTATCTTCCTCTTTCCGGAGGAACTATTGCAGGTGCTGCAACATTCTGCGGAAGCAGTGTTCCGTCAAACCTTACCTCAACTGTTGATGCAACGGGCGGAAGAGCAAGTGTTGTTTATCAGTGGCAATCATCAACCGTTTCTGATTTTTCTTCAGCAGTAACGGATATTGCCGGAGCAAATTCAACTACGTATACTTTTAGCCAGGCAGTAAGTACCACCACTTATTACAGAAGAAAAGTAAGTACCACTTTAGATGCCGCTGTTTACAGTAATATTATTACCATTACAGCCAATCCATTACCAACAGTTACCAGTAAAACAGATGGCGTAAGGGCAAATGCCGGAGCAGTTACAATCAGTGCAACACCAAGCACAGGTGCCGCTATTGACTGGTATGCTGCATCTTCAGGCGGTACAGCTCTTTCAACTGCATCGAATAGTTATACTACACCGAGTATTTCTACAACAACCATTTATTATGCACAGGCAAGAAATACAACAACCAGTTGTTTGTCTACTGCAAGAACGCCAGTAACGGCTGTTATTGGTGTATTAAATCCGGGAGCTATAGGATTTGATCAAAGCTTATGTGGTACGGCAACACCGGATACATTGTCTACAGTAACTGATGCCAGTGCAACCAGTGGTACAGTTTCTTATCAGTGGCAATCATCCACTTCAGCAACATTTGCAAGTGGGGTAACCGATCTGGTTGATGACCCATCATCAACTACGAATACGTATTATCCTGCAACAGATATCAGTGTTACTACTTATTACAGAAGAAAAGCTTCGGTAACAATTAGTGGTACAACTACTACCGGATTTAGTAATATTATTAAAGTAACTGTTAATGCATTACCTGTAGCACCTACGGTAACAAGCAATGCCCGAACGGCGGCAGGAGTTGTTACGTTAAATGCATCTGTGGCTTCCGGTGTAACGGTTGACTGGTATGATGCAGACCTTGATGGAAATTTATTATTGGGGGGAGCAACAACTTATACAACACCTTCCATTTCTACAACCAGTTCTTACTTTACTGAGGCAAGAGACATTACAACAGGTTGTGTATCTGCTGCAAGAACAACGGTTACTGCTACAGTCAATCCAAACCTTAGCCCGGGAACGATTTCGGGTGGAGCCAATATTTGCGGAAGCGGAATTCCTCCTGCGATAACTTCTACTTCACTTGCTTTGGGAGGAACCGGAACATATACTTATCAATGGCAGGTATCAACCACATCCAATTCATCAGGATTTTCTGATATCGCCGGGGCGAATGGTGTTTCTTATACACCTCCTGCATCAGTTTCTACTACTACTTTTTATAGAAGAAATGTGAGTACTGCAGTAGATGCTGTGGTTTCAACGGTTGCCATCAATGTTATTATACTGCCATTACCAACAATAACGGTTACTCCTTCAGTTACAGCAATTACTTTGGGTGGAAGTATAACCCTTACTGCAAGTGGTGCCAATGCATACAGCTGGAATCCGACAACGAATTTATCTGCATCAAATGTTGATGTAGTTGTAGCGAGCCCGGGAGTTACCAGGGCATATACGGTTACCGGTACTGACGGAAATGGTTGTGCCAATACAGCTACAGGAACCGTAACCGTAAATCCGGTATTAGCAGCAGGAGCAATAGCTGCAAGTCAATCAATTTGTGTTGGCAGTACACCGGCCGGATTTACTTCTACCACGTCAGGTAGCGGTGGAACAGGTACCATCAGTTATCAATGGCAGCAGAGTACGGATAATAGTACGTTTACCGATATTCCGGAAGCAACGTCAACTACTTATAGTGCAGGAGCTTTAACACAAACCACTTATTTCAGAAGAGGTGCATTAACTGCAAATGATGCGGTAGTATATACCTCCTCATTAACCGTAACAACGATATCCAGTATTGGTGGAACAGTTACGGGTAGTGGTGCTGTTTGTACTGGTACCAACAGTAAGGTTCTTACTTTAAGTGGTAATACCGGTTCAGTAGTAAAATGGCAGTCATCATTAATAGCTGATTTTTCAGGAACAATCACTGATATAGCCAATACGGGTACAACATATACCGCTACTAATCTGTCCGCAAATACTTATTACCGTGCTATTGTTCAGAATAGTACCTGTGCAACTGCAATCAGCAGCATAGCATCTATTACAATGAATTCTTTGCCAACTGTAATTGCAAGTCCGGTTACAACTTCTATTACAAGAGGGGGTTCTGTTACATTAACCGGATCGGGCGCTACTACTTACGCATGGTCTCCTTCCACCAGTTTATCTGCAACAAATACCGCCAGTGTTTCTGCAAGTCCAACCAGTGATATTACTTATACGGTTACCGGTACTGATGGAAATGGATGTAGTAATACAGCAACAAGTGTCATCACTGTAAACCCACCTTTATCTGCGGGATCAATAGCTGCAGATCAAACGATTTGTTCTGGTACAACACCTGATCCGCTTACATCAACAGCAGTAGCCATAGGTGGCACCGGTACGATTACTTATCAATGGCAACAAAGTTTAGACAACAGTACTTTCACAAATATTTCGGGCGCCACATCATTAACGTATGCCGCAGGTGCCTTAACACAAACAACGTATTACAGAAGAGGTGCTCAAACTGCTAATGATGCAGTTACTTATACAGGATCGGTTAAAACAACGGTTCAGTCAAGTATAGGTGGAACAACGAGCGGTGCTGCAACGGTTTGTGCCAATATTAATAATACACCTATCGGTTTAACGGGTGTTACCGGTACCATTACAAAGTGGCAATCATCTACTTCTGCTGATTTTAGTACGGGTGTTACCGATATTGCAAACACAACCACCAGTTTAAGCGCATCCAATCTTACCACTACCACTTATTACCGTGCCGTTGTTCAAAACGGAACCTGTGCGGTTGTGAACAGTACAGTTGTAACTGTAACAGTAAATCCATTGCCAGTGGTTGCTGTTACACCAACCTCAGTTGCGATTACTATTGGAACAAGTACTACGCTTACTGCAAGTGGTGCTACCAATTATACATGGACACCTTCTTCTGCTTTGTCTGCAACCAATACAACCAGTGTTGTGGCCAATCCAACATTCACCACAACCTATACGGTAAGTGGAACGGATGGTAACGGATGTATTAATACTGCAAATACCGTAATTACTGTAAATCCTAGATTGGTAGCGGGTATTATTGCTGCTGATCAAACGATTTGTTCAGGATCAACCCCTGTAGCATTTAGTTCTACCGAAAATGCAAGTGGTGGGGTTGGTTCGATCACATACCAATGGCAACAAAGTAGTGATAACCTTGTGTTCAGTAATGTTCCCGGCGCAACTTCTGCAACTTATGGAGCAGGTGCGTTAACTACTACTACCTATTACAGAAGGGCAGCCACCACTACAAATGATGGAACTGTATTCTCAGGCTCTGTAAAAGTTACCGTAAATGCAAGTGTCGGTGGAACCGCAAGTGGCTCTGCTACTGTTTGCTCCGGTACCAATTCAACTTCACTCAGTTTGAGTGGCATTACCGGTACTATTCAAAAATGGCAGTCTTCAACTTCTGCAGATTTTTCTACAGATCTTACTGATATTGCAAACACAAGCACCAGTTTAGCTGCAAGCAATCTGTTAACTACCACCTATTATCGTGCGGTTATTGCAAATGGCGCTTGCCCATCAGCTAACAGCACAACTGCAACTGTAACAGTAAATACAATACCTACGGTTACAGTTACATCTAATGTAACCATTGCAGCAGGAAGCAGTACAACACTTACTGCAAGTGGTGCAAATACCTATAGCTGGTCACCTTCTACTGCGCTTGATGTAACAAATACGGCAAGCGTTAATGTATTAACACCTTCCGCAACTACAACATATACTGTAATTGGTACTACAGCAGCAGGTTGTACAGGTTCAGCTTCTGTTACTGTTACTGTTACACCAAACGTAGCAATTCTGAATGCAGGTGATATAGCTGCTGATCAAACTATTTGTACTGGCTCAACACCGGCTGCATTTACTTCAAATACAGATGCAGCAGGGGGTGCAGGTGCTGTTAAAACTTATCAATGGCAGCAGAGTATTGATAATATAACATTTACTGATATACCTGCAACAAATGTTGCGGCATACGCTGTAACAGGCGCATTAACACAAACTACCTACTACAGAAGGGCAGTAACAACAGATGTTGGTGCTGATGGAACTGCGTTTACCGGATCTTTAAAAGTTACCGTATTACAAAGTGTAGGCGGTGCAGTTAGCGGTGATGTAACAGTATGTACCGGTAATAACAATACACCCCTGGTGTTAAATGGATTTACGGGTAATATAGTGAAGTGGCAATCTGCTACATCGGCTGATTTCTCTACCGGGCTTACTGATATCGTGAATACAACTGCCGGTTTAACAGTTTCCAATCTTACTTCAACAACTTATTATCGTGCTGTTGTTCAGGCCGGAAGTTGTGCTACTGCATTCAGTTCAGGTATTACAATTACAGTGGCTAATCCGCCAAATGTTTCAATCAGTCCTACTACATTTACGATTCCTGCAGGTAGCAGTACAACGATATCGGTGAGCGGTAACGCGGACAGTTATTTATGGACACCATCAACAGCATTGTCTGCAACGAATACTTCAACGGTTACTGCCAACCCAACCAGTTCTATTACGTATACCGTAACAGGTACCCGTACTGTTGGTGGATGTACCAATTCTGCTTCTGCTTCTGTAGCAGTTGTATTGGTTCTTTCATCGGGAAGTATTGCTGCTGATCAAACCATTTGTTCAGGTGCAACACCGAATGCATTTACTTCTTCAACAGATGCTAGCGGCGGAAATGGAACTATAACATACCAATGGCAACAAAGCACCAACAATATCAATTTTACAAATATTGTAAGTGCTACCTCAGCAACCTATGCAGCCGGTGCATTAACGCAAACTACTTATTACAGAAGAGGGGTTAGCACAACTAATGATGCTGTTGTATATACCGGATCAGTAAAAGTTACTGTTCAATCGGCAGTAGGCGGAAGTATCAGCGGGTCCGCTACCATATGCGCAACCTCTGCTAATAATACTCCTTTGAGTTTATCTGGAATTACAGGAAATGTAACCAAATGGCAGTCGTCTACATCAGCCGATTTTAGCACAGGTGTTACCGATATTGTAAACACAACAACCAGTTTGAGTGCGGTTAATTTAACACAGACAACTTATTACCGTGCATTTGTTCAGGTAGGTGGTTGCCCAACGGTTAACAGTGCTACAGCAACAGTTACCGTTAATCCTTTACCTGTTGTTGCAGTAAGTCCTTCTTCTGCAACTATTACTTCAGGTGCATCAACTGTTTTAACTGCATCTGGAGCGAATAGTTATAGTTGGGTTCCATCTACCGCATTATCCACTACCAATACAGTATCAGTTACAGCCAGCCCATCAGGCTCTACTACTTATATAGTTACAGGAACAAATACGGGTACAGGTTGTACCAACACAGCCTCAGCTGTATTAACGGTAAACCAACCTTTAACAGCCGGATCAATTGCAGCCAGTCAAAATGTATGTTCCGGATCAAGCCCTGCTTTATTAACTTCAACTTCACTGGCAACGGGCGGAACGGGAACGATTACTTATCAATGGCAGAGCAGTACGGATAATGTAACATTTGCTGATATAACATCAGAGAATGCTGCAACATATCAGCCACCTGTTTTAACACAAATTGCTTATTACAGAAGAGGAGCTAAAACAACAACTGATGCATTTGTGTATACAGGTTCTGTAAAAATGACAATACAATCAAGTGTTGGTGGATCTGTAGCGGGAGCTGCAACAGTATGTTCCGGTACTAATTCAACATTATTAACAGTTAGCGGATATACAGGTAATATAACAAAATGGCAATCTGCTTTAGCGGCAGATTTTTCAGGAACAGTGACAGATATTGTAAATACAACGGCTAACTTAACAGCTGCCAATCTTACTCAAACTACTTATTACAGGGCTGTTGTAACAAATGCTACCTGCCCATCAGCAACCAGCTCTATTACCTCTGTTACGGTGAACGCATTGCCAACCGCAACGATCACAGCAAGCGGGGCAACCACATTCTGTTCAGGTGGAACGGTGAATTTAACAGCGGGTGCAGGAACATCATGGTTATGGAGTAATGGAGCAACCACCCAAACGATAGCGGTTACGAATAGCGGATCATTTAGTGTAACAGTTACAAATGCAAGCAGTTGTTCTGCAACATCGGCATTAACAACAGTTACGGTTAATTCATTACCAACCGCAACGATCACAGCAAGCGGATCAACCACATTCTGTTCAGGTGGAACGGTGAATTTAACAGCGGGTGCAGGCACCTCATGGTTATGGAGTAATGGAGCAACAACGCAAACGATAGCGGTTACGAATAGCGGATCATTTAGTGTAACAGTTACAAATGCAAGCAGTTGTTCTGCAACATCAGCATTAACAACGGTTACGGTTAATTCATTACCAACCGCAACGATCACCGCAAGCGGATCAACCACATTCTGTTCAGGTGGAACGGTGAATTTAACAGCGAGTGCAGGAACATCATGGTTATGGAGTAATGGAGCAACTACTCAAACTATAGCAGTTACCAATAGTGGCACTTATAGTGTTACTGTTACTAATGCAAGCAACTGTTCTGCAACATCAGCTATCACAACTGTTACCGTTAATACATTGCCAACGGTAAGTATTAGCCCTGTATCAACAATAATAGTAAAAGGCAGCGGTCAGACATTAACTGCAACAGGAGCGGATAGTTATAGCTGGAGCCCTGCAACAGGTTTATCTTCTACCAATACAGCAGTTGTAACTGCCACCCCGCCAAATACAACTTCTTATATAGTAACGGGTACTGTATCAGCCACGGGTTGTATCAATACATCAACAGTTACGGTAACTATCATTGATCCGGGTGTAATTGGTGGTGATCAAACGAATTGTGGTTCGTTTACGCCTGCTGTATTAACATCAACCAGCAATGCCGGTGGAGCAAGCCCGATTACTTATCAGTGGCAATCATCTACCTCAGCAGATTTTAGTACAGGCGTGAGTACGATTGCGGGAGCTACTTCTGTAACCTATTCTCCTTCTGCAATATCTGCAACAACTTATTACAGAAGGGTAGCAACGTATAACGGAACATCTTTCAACAGTAATACAGTTACAGAAACAGTAAATGCATTACCTGTTGCAACTGCAAGCGTTAACAGTGCTGCAATTTGTGCGGGTGGAACGATCAGTTTAACATCATCAGGTGGGAATAGTTATAGCTGGACAGGACCGAATGGTTTTACATCCACTTCGCAAAATCCGATCATACTTGCTGCAACCACAGCGGCTGGAGGAACTTATAGTGTTACTGTTATGGGATTGAACGGTTGCACAGCAACGGCAAGTACATCAGTATTAGTGAATACACTTCCTGTTGTAAGTATCAGTCCTGCTTCATCAATTATAAATAATGGAGGTTCTACTACTTTAACAGCAAGTGGAGCCACAACATATGCTTGGTCTCCTGCTACTGGTTTGTCGGCAACAACGGGTGCTGCTGTTACAGCTTCTCCATCAACCACTACTAGCTATACGGTAACAGGAACAAATGGTTCAGGATGTTCTATTACTTCAACCGTAATTGTTTCCGTTGTTGATCCGCTTGCAGGAGTAATAGGAACCAATCAAACCAATTGTGGTCCATTTACACCGGCAACGTTAACTTCTGTTACTGATGCAAGTGGTGCTGGTGGTGTTACTTATCAGTGGCAGTCATCTACTACTTCTGCAATTGCAGGATTTACAAATATTACCGGTGCAATTGCATCAAGCTATTCACCATCAGGCACAATTTCAACAACAACTTATTACAGAAGGGTGGCTACTTCAGGAGGTTCTTCTCTTAACAGTAATGTGATTGTTGCAACAGTCAATAACATACCATCTGCTTCAATCGCAAGTAATAGCCCTGTTTGTGTGGGTGGTCCTGTGAATCTCACTTCATCAGGTGGAACAGGATTTAGTTGGGTAGGGCCTAATGGTTTTTCATCAGCTTTACAAAACCCATCGATCCCTGTTTCAACAACAGCGGCTGCAGGCTCTTATAGTGTATCTGTAACAGGTGCTAATGGATGTACTGCAATTGCTGTTATTTTTATTACGATTAATAATCTGCCTTCTGTAAGTATAGCACCATCTTCAGTTGATCTTCAATTGGGAAATAGTCAAATACTGACTGCCAGTGGCGCAAATACTTACTCATGGAGCCCATCAACCGGCTTGTCTGTTTCGAATACAGCTATAGTAACAGCAAATCCCTTAACAACAACAGTTTATACGGTTACCGGAACATCAACAGCCACAGGTTGTGTAAGCACAGCTTCTGTTACTGTTACAATTATACAGGTATTAAATCCTGATTATGGAGTAACGAATGTGAATGTATCCTTACCTGGAAATGTATCAACGAATGATATTGCATCGGGCAGCAGTTATGGTACACCTTCTGCATCGGCATCCAATCCAACAGGAGCAGTTATTACGATGAATGCGAACGGAACGTATACATTCACCGCTCCATCGGTAGGAGTGTACACTTATAATGTACCCGTATGTGCATCGGGTCAGTCAACAGGCTGTCCTGTAACATCATTGGTGATCACGGTGAACAACCCATTGATCTCAACTAATCCACCGGTAGCAAATCC